>NZ_LWFI01000405.1:0-1261 GCF_001635735.1 Oleiphilus sp. HI0067 | reverse complement strand
TAAAAAAAGCCTAACGAGCTCAGGCGCTTATAACGCATCTGATCAAAAAATAAGCTTTTTCTATTATTTACCAATGCGGGCTTTAATTTCGCTCAAGCAAGACTATTATTTTCGCGTTTAAAAGACCTCGAAAGAAGGACGATTATGTTTGCTAGCCCTACCGTTACGTGGCCCTCAAAACTCACGTTCATTTTTGCAGCAACAGGTTTTGCCGTCGGTTTAGGTAATATTTAGAAATTCCCTTACATGACTGGGGAATACGGCGGTGGCGCGTTCGTACTGATCTATCTCGCGTTTATTTTATTGTTGGGTCTGCCGATCATGATGGCAGAGATCGCTATAGGCCGAAGTGCTAAAGCAAACCCGATTGATGCAGTCGAGCATCATGCAGCACATAATGGTTTATCGAAAAACTGGTTCTTACTACCGGCAATGGGCTTATGCGCAGGCATTATGATCTTGATGTTCTACAGCGTGGTCGCTGGTTGGCCCTTAGATTACATCATTGCTTCGCTGAGCCGCAGCTACATGAATGCACCTGCAGAGGCTATCAGCGGTCACTTTGGCGAACTCACCTCTAACTTTGGCTTACAGCTTATATACCTCACTATCTTTATTGTTTTAACAGGTTTGTTGGTTGTCGGTGGCGCAAAGTCAATTGGTAAAGCGGTTGAAGTGATGATGCCTGCCCTGTTTATTATCCTTCTAATCTTGCTTGGTTACGCCTTATTCGCCGGTGATGTCGCGCGTGGTATGAAGTTCATGTGGAAGGTAGATTTTTCTAAAATCACCATGGACGTTGTACTAGCCGCGATGGGTCAAGCTTTCTTCACGCTATCTCTCGGTATGGGTAGCATCATGGCGTATGGAGCGTACATGGGCACAGACGTCAACATCGGCAAGACCGCATTAACAATCGGTTTAGTCGACACACTAGTGGCGCTTATTGCTGGCATGATGATTTTCCCACTTGTGTTCGCGCATGGTCTAGAGCCAAGCGCAGGTCCAGGCCTTGTATTCGTGACACTACCCAATGCATTTAGCCAAATGTTTGGTGGTCAGTTCATCGGGCTTATGTTCTTCGTATTGCTAACTCTCGCAGCACTAAGTTCTTCAATTTCATTAATCGAACCTTCTGCAGCATGGTTTGAGCGCAAAGGCGTGAAGCGTGTTGTTTCTGTGACAGGTCTATGTGCGATTGCGTGGATTGGTGCGGCCGCTTCTGCAGCTTCTGCAGCTTCTGGCGACGTATTCAACTTCT
>NZ_LWFI01000404.1:0-1605 GCF_001635735.1 Oleiphilus sp. HI0067 | reverse complement strand
CGAACGGCACATAATTTCGTGAGAGTATCGCCGTTAGATGTACTGCATCGCATAAGCCCGCCTTGAAATCATTAGATGCCACTTTCTCATCGGTATAAGTGATGAATTCAAGATCAAGCCCCCATCCTAAAGCCTTTGGCTTAAGGTCGGAAAAGAACTCAACTACGGGCCCCGTTTTCCCTACAGGATCCCAAAGACAATATTTCTTTTTTTCGAGAGCAAAAGACTGCACTGAAAATAGTGCACAGAAGATAAAAATGGTCGTTTTGGTTGCAGTATTCATCACTAAACCGTGGCCTCTTATTCGTTATTATTTAATAGCGAGTGCCTTGGAATGCGTAGGTAACTGCATACAAATACCTATCAAAGCGCTTCTAAGCTACTCCTTAATAGGTCTGATAGAAAGTGATTAATGCTGATTTATTGAACTGAGTGCCTTGTTCAATGAATAAACAGGGCACAGATCAGAAACGAAATTACGCGCTGAGGACGTCTTCGATAAAGTCCAAACGGTCTTGGCCAAAGTACATTTCATTATCCAAGAACATTGTCGGTGCACCAAAACAACCGCGCTTAACCGCTGCTTCTGTGGCTTCTTTCAATTGATTTTTAATCTCGTCTTGTTGAACTAACTCTGCAAACGCAGCGGCGTCAATGCCAGCCTCCGTCAATACTTCAGCTATCACCTCTGGCTTACTCATATCCAGACCTTTCACCCACATCGCGTCATAGACAACATCGATATAGGCATCAACACAATCAAGTTCCATTGCAGCAAATACGCCACGCATTAGTTGCAGGGTATTTACTGGGAAGTGCGGGTTCATTTTGAATTCAACACCATAACGACGCACGAAACGCGGAATGTCGCTTAACAACATGTACTTGCCTTTGGCAGGAACCAAGCCCGGCGGTGTATTATTTGTCGCTTTATGTACTGCGCCCAATAGCATTTGCTCATAAACAACATCAGCATTGTATTTGTCGCTCATCTTGGCGAGCTGTTTGTGCGCTAGGTAAGCCGTCGGGCTACCAAAATCAAAATAAAACTCAATTTGCTTTGCTGAATCACTCATCGTTATTCCTATATGTATAAATTACGTTCAAGCTGGGTTGGCTAATAGTAAGAGCGTTACCACTTCTCTACCCATGGACGGACATCAAGCTCAAAGGTCCACGCGTTGCGTGGTTGCTCATGAAGCATGACATAATTTTTTGCCAAATCTGCAGGTTGAACGACTCCATCCTTCTCTACAAATTTTTGATACTCGGGGTGGTTTTCACGGATCCACTGTGTGTCTACGGCCGCATCAATTACAACATGCGCAACATGAATATTCTTTGGCCCAAGCTCTCGAGCCATTGACTGAGCGAGGGCTCTGAGACCATGTTTTGCACTGGCAAATGCGCCAAATATAGCGCCGCCTCGTACACTTGCCGTTGCACCGGTAAAGATAATCGTTCCGCGCTTACGCTGACTCATTACTCGAGCAGCTTCTCTTCCGACAAGGAAACCTGAGAAACAAGCCATTTCCCATATCTTGTAGAACTTACGTGCACTTGTATCGAGAATACTCATAGGCACATTCGCCCCAACATTAAATA
>NZ_LWFI01000403.1:0-1322 GCF_001635735.1 Oleiphilus sp. HI0067 | reverse complement strand
CTTGGACGTCTGATATCCGTTGCTGGTTGAAAAGGCACGGCATTTTGCTGTGCCTTTTTTGTTTAGAATCAATTTAGAGAACTATCAAAAAGATGACGCAACTTAAGAACGATCGATTTTTAAAAGCCCTTTTAAGAGAGCCTGTTGATGCAACGCCAGTGTGGATGATGCGTCAAGCTGGTCGTTATTTGCCTGAATATCGTGAGACGCGCGCACAAGCGGGTGATTTTTTGAGTTTGTGCAAGAACAAAGAGCTAGCGTGCGAGGTGACTATTCAGCCTCTAGAGCGCTATGACTTAGATGCGGCAATCTTGTTTTCAGACATTTTGACGATTCCTGATGCGATGGGCTTGGGACTATATTTTGAAACTGGCGAAGGGCCGCGGTTTAAGAAAGTCATTCGTACAGAGCAAGACGTGGCATCGCTTAAGGTTGTTAATACCGCTTCAGACTTGTCGTATGTCACCGATGCAGTGACTGAAATTCACGGTGCGTTATCTGGGCGTGTTCCTTTGATCGGCTTTTCCGGATCGCCTTGGACCTTGGCGACCTATATGGTTGAGGGTGGTTCTTCGAAAGATTTCCGACATATTAAAGCGATGATGTATCGCGAACCTGAAACTCTTCATGTCTATTAGATGTGCTTGCAGACTCTGTCATTGACTATTTGAATGCGCAAATCGATGCAGGTGCTCAAGCTGTTCAGATTTTCGATACATGGGGCGGGAATTTAAGTGATCAAGCCTACCTCGATTTCTCTCTTGCTTACATGCAAAAGATTGTGGCGGGTTTGAAGGCGGAAGCGCGTGGTTTGCGTGTACCATCGATCGTATTTACGAAGGGTGGTGGTCTGTGGTTGGATCAAATCGCTGACTGCGGTGCGAATGCGCTAGGGCTTGATTGGACGATGAATATTGGGCGAGCTCGCGCTATGGTGGGTGATCGCGTCGCGTTACAAGGTAATATGGATCCTAGTGTTTTATATGCTAAGCCAGAGCAAATTAAGGCTGAAGTTGCCCGGATATTAGGGGACTTTGGTGCGGGCAATGGACATGTGTTTAACCTCGGACACGGTATTCATCAGTTTGTAGACCCCGCGGCGCCGAAAGTCTTTGTTGATGCGGTGCATGAATTGAGTGCGCAGTACCACGTTTAAGCGTCTTGAGCGTTTGCTGCGTCACAAATGTGGTGGCGCAGCGTTTATCCTACCTCACGCATATCTTACAATTTTGTCTCACATTAAGAATAACTAGGAAAGTTCATGAGTCGTCTTGCACGAGCCTTTTTATATTCTTTGACTGTTCTCGTTGTAGGATGCGGGG
>NZ_LWFI01000402.1:0-1608 GCF_001635735.1 Oleiphilus sp. HI0067 | reverse complement strand
GTCGCCTAGAATCTATCTCTCAAACTGTATTAGAGATGATTTAACGCGGAGAATAAAAAACGAGTGCGTTACTCATCGACAGAACGACGTAGGTGACAGGAATAATGAGCAACGTTACGTAATACTGCTTGTTGATTTTCGGGTCGAGGTGTTTGTCTTCACGTGGCAGTACCAAGTGACTTAAGCATAAGATGATGCCAGCTAGCAGCAACCCTGCGATCACGTCACTCGCCCAGTGAACTCCAAGAATGATGCGTGAACAGGCAATGAGGATGATGATGATTAGTCCGCAGACCTTCCATACGTTAGATTTCTGACTAGGCATTGCCGTTAATACTAAGCATCCGATGAAGACAGCTGCTCCACTGGTATGCCCACTCGGAAATGCACCACTTGAAAGTGCACCGAGCAAATGGTCTGGGCGGATTGTGTTAAATAAGTATTTAAACCCATGGGTGAATCCGGCGACAGTGATACCCGTCAGAGCGAAGTAGATAGCATGCTTGTATTGTTTATGGGTCGCGAGAGATGCAACGCATATCAGGAATAACAAGATAAGCAGAGCTTGATCGCCGAGCAGCGTGATGAAAACAAAGAAGCTGTAAAACAAGGTATCCCTGACAGTTAATGCCTTGGCGAGAACCCATACATCAAAGCCATCTAGCATGCCGCTAATGTTTAAATAAGCAATGCTTGAAAATGCTATGGCACTTAAAGTGAATATTGAGCCAAAGTACACGAACGGTTTTGCTCGCTGTTTGCTCAGTGATAACCATAACAGGCTGATCGCAATTATTAGGCATAAAACAAGCACAAGGGCATAGGTAATATCACGATTTTGAGTAGCGAGTTGCGTTATTTCTGCTCCCAAATAACCGGGTAATATATAGGCTGGAGCCCATGCGATAGCTGAAAGCAGATTGATAAGAATAAATTTGGTGGGTGACATTTGGAGTACACCCGCAGTGAGTGGGAGTACTGGACGCAGAGGTCCGACAAACCGACCAATGACTACGCTGTAGGTGCCATATTTCTCAAAAAATCTTTCACCCTCTTGTAAGGCGTTTGGATACTTTGAAAAAGGCCATGTGAGAGGTAATCGGTCGTGGAAGGCACGGCCAATACAAAAGCTAATAACGTCACCAAGCACAGCGCCGATAAATGCGGCAGCTAATACCTCTATGAGCGGGATGCCTGCGAGTCCTGCAACGGCAGCAGTTGAAAACAGCAATGCAACGCCTGGGACAACAATGCCTGCGATGGCAAATGATTCGACAAACGCGATGATCGCAATTGCAGGTAATATTAAGCTCGCGTTTGCGGTGAGCCAGTGACTTAACTCTATTAAACTTGGCATCTTAGGTGGTTAGTCGTTCAATATAACGCGATTATTACCTTTGCTGTGTGCTTCAGCCAGCGCTGCATGCGCGCCTTGAAGCAACTCTTGAGCGCTTTTTGAGTTTTTAACAGGTGTGAATGTATTGGCGCCAATGCTGACTGTAATGCTGTCTACTTCGGGCCACGTGCTTTCTTCAATCGTTCTTCTGATTCGTTCTGCAATGACAAGTACGCCCTCTTCTGGTGTGCAGGGTAGTAGCAAGTAAAAAC
>NZ_LWFI01000401.1:0-680 GCF_001635735.1 Oleiphilus sp. HI0067 | reverse complement strand
TGCTGGCCGGCGATGTCATGCAGACTGTGCTCGCTCAGCGTATGTATATTCCTTATAAAGCTGCGCCACTCGATTTATATCGCGCTTTACGTTGCTTGAACCCGTCGCCATATATGTATTTCCTAAACTTAGGCGACTTTCATGTTGTGGGTTCTTCACCAGAAATATTGGCACGTGTCGAAGATGGGCTAGTCACGGTCCGTCCTATTGCAGGTACACGAAAGCGCGGTATGACCGAAGCAGAAGACTTGGCTTTAGAGCAAGATCTTTTAGCTGATCCTAAGGAGCTCGCAGAACACTTGATGCTGATCGATCTGGGGCGTAATGATGTTGGGCGTGTCGCGAAAACTGGAAAAGTTTCGCTCACGGACAAAATGATTGTTGAACGTTATTCGCATGTCATGCACATCGTCTCTAATGTGACTGGTGAGCTGAAAGATGGTTGCTCAGCCATGGATGTTCTTAGAGCAACATTTCCTGCCGGCACATTAAGCGGAGCGCCTAAGATTCGCGCAATGGAAATAATTGATGAGTTAGAGCCAGTGAAGCGTGGTGTATATGGCGGCGCAGTCGGATATTTGTCTTGGAGCGGCAATATGGACACTGCAATCGCGATTCGAACAGCCGTGATTAAAGATGATGTGCTTCATATTCAAGCTGGAGCCGGTGTCGTTGCAGAT
>NZ_LWFI01000400.1:0-1130 GCF_001635735.1 Oleiphilus sp. HI0067 | reverse complement strand
AGGCCGAAAAAGCTGGTCTCGTTCACGAAACAATTGAAGTAAACGGTCAGCAAGTCACCTTATACGATAATAACGCTGATGCCCCAGTTCTAGTAATGTTGCATGGTTTTAGTGGTAGTAAAACGAATTGGTTGCGTCTAGCGCAGCAGTTCGGTTCGACGTATCGTGTGATTGTTCCAGATCTAATGGGGCATGGTGAAAACAAGCAAGATCTGAACGCGAGTTACCATATTGCTGATCAAGTTGCGTTTGTGAATGCTTTGATGGCGAAGCTAGATATCAAGAAGTTCCATTTGGTGGGCAATTCTATGGGTGGCGCTATCTCATCACTTTACGCAGCCCGTCATCCAGATCAAGTGTTATCGGTTACCTTAATCAGTCCAGCAGGTGTGCATACTCAGCCTTCGCAGATGGACGAAATTCTCGAGCAAGGGAGCAATCCTTTGATCGCAAAAACTGAACAAGACTTTTATCGGGTCTTAGAGTTTGTCATGGAAGTGAAGCCATTTATTCCCGATGCGATTGCAAAAGCGGAGGCTGAAATAGCGGTGTCTCGACTAGCGATCAACGAAAAGATTTTTAAAGACATTCGTTCAGACCTCACTAAAGGCTTAGACAAAGAATTCGTTAATATCACCGCGCCAACCCTAATCATTTGGGGAGAAGGAGATAAGGTGATTAGTGCCAAGAATATTGATGAATATGCGGCGCTGGTGAAGAACTCTAAGAAGGTTGTATTGCCTGGTATTGGTCACTTAGCAATGGTTGAAACACCAGAAAAAACAGCTGAACTAATGCGAGACTTTATCGGTAGCTAGACTCAAGCATTGATGAAATGAAGCCGCTATTGGGAAACTAGTAGCGGCTTTTTTTGTTTTGTGAGTGTTGTCTACGGTTAGGCATAAGTGGTTGTTGTTTTTAGAGGGTAACATCAGGCTCATTCTTCTGTTCCTGTCGGCGCTGGCCGACGGCAAGTCAGGGTCTTTGTTTCGCCAAAGACCCCAACACCCCAAAGGCGACCCGGATCGCTTACGCGCTCAACGCGATTATCCCTTCGTTCCATTGCGTCATTCCGGACAGCGAAGCGCGACAAGGTGAATTGCGCAACGCGCAAGAGAGGGAGCCCTGGG
>NZ_LWFI01000399.1:0-711 GCF_001635735.1 Oleiphilus sp. HI0067 | reverse complement strand
ATCGCTGAGCAGATTAAGCAACAGCAAGAACAGCAGAACCAAGATGAACAGCAGAACCAAGACGGTCAACAGAATCAAGACGGTCAACAGAATCAAGATGGTCAACAGAATCAAGACGGTCAACAGAATCAAGACGGTCAACACAATCAAGACGGTCAACAGAATCAAGACGGGCAACAGAATCAAGACGGTCAACAAAATCAAGACGGGCAACAAAACGCTGAGAAGAATGGCGATGATTCGGGAACTCTTCAAAACACTGATGATATTAAAGATCAGAACGAGGAACAATCTAATGCCGCCTCGCAACAGACTAGTAATGATGAGACGAACGAAAAACTTAGTGCACAACAATCACAAGCGCTCGATGAGCTTGATCAACAGCAAGCTGGCAGTGATGATAGTGGTGAGTTTGCTGCCTACAGTGATCAGTTGAGTGATGAAGAACGTCGCTCATATGAGCAATGGATGCGCAGAATACCTGACGACCCTTCTGGTTTGTTAAGGCGTAAATTTGAACAACAGTCTCGCGACAGAAATAACCAAAACAATCCTGAGGAGCCATTATGGTAAAGGCGCTCTTTCACTCATTTATGAACATCTCGTTCTTATACTTATTAGTAATGATGCCCAATGTGCATGCTGCAGATGAGACAACTCTCGATATCAGTATCGACAAAGATAAGTTGTATCAGAACGAAATTTTAAACC
>NZ_LWFI01000398.1:0-1173 GCF_001635735.1 Oleiphilus sp. HI0067 | reverse complement strand
GTCATACATTTGCTGAGCAGAAAACATGACCAGCGCGGAGCGATTTATTTTTAAAGACATAAAACCCAGCCCAATTAATTGGCGCGTATTGTAACCGCCTTCTCATCTGCACTCTAGCGCTTCTGCGAATGCGCGATAAATTCTGTAGCAAGACCAGAACTTGTAATATACTTCCCGTTTTTCACAGACACTCCAGCAGTAATTTCATGGCCGGCAAGAAAAAACCAAAGCAACAAAGCAATACCATCGCGTTGAATAAACGCGCCAAGCACGACTTTCATATTCAAGAAAAATTTGAAGCTGGCGTTGCGCTTACAGGATGGGAAGTGAAAAGCTTACGTGAAGGCAAAGGCCAGCTTACAGACTCGCACGTATTCTTGAAAGACGGGGAAGCATGGCTACTTAACGCACACATTACGCCACTTATTTCTGCAAGCACTCACGTCATCGCAGAGCCAACTCGCCAACGAAAACTGCTGCTTCACAAAAAAGAAATTGCCAAAATTAATGCAAAGATAAGCCAAGCAGGCCACGCATGTGTTGCCCTAGCCCTTTACTGGAAAAACAACAAAGTAAAGTGCGAAATTGCATTGGCCAAAGGTAAAAAAGAATTCGATAAACGCGCGACCGAAAAAGATCGCGACTGGAATCGTCAAAAAGCTCGCGTTGTTCGCGAGCATGCGAAGTAACTAATATTTTTTGACTTTGGGCTTGCTACTCATGGTTTCAAGAGTATGATTGCCCAACTAGCGTTTCACCAACGCTTAAAGGTTTCAATAAGTTTCGGAATGATATGGGCCACAGGCCGATTTCTTCCAGAAATTGAAAATCAAATTGTTGATTTTCAAAGGCATGAGCGACAGCAGCATCTTGCTGCTGGCCGGGACTCGACGCAGTCGAAGCCAAACGCTTAAAGGTTTCAATAAGTTTCGGGGATGATATGGCTTCGACGCTGGTAACGAAACCAGAGGTGCATGCCGAGTGTACAGTGGCACTCGTACTCCAATCGCTGTAATCAATAGTTGCAAATGATGACAACTACGGTGCTGCTCTAGCTGCGTAAGCAGTTAAAAAAGCACTTTTAGGGGTACGCCCCTAACGGTCTGTAACAAGGTGCCTGTACCGCGATACCGACTGTCACTCAGAACAGGACCGCACCACGGCATACTCGGG
>NZ_LWFI01000397.1:0-759 GCF_001635735.1 Oleiphilus sp. HI0067 | reverse complement strand
AAGTAAACCTGTGCCTCCTAATGACCATGCTTCATATAACTTAGATAGACGTTTATCAGGATTATGTTGCTTGTCGCCAAGCTGTTCGCTCATGGCAGACTTGAACAAACGATTTTTTATTTCAGGCTTATTGTTTGGACTAAATGGGCTATTTAATGCAGGCATACATCATACTCGTACTTTGATTTTATTAGCGAGCGAGCAGGATACTTAGTTCTATTTGCGAGCGATAGAGCACGGCCGTATTTCTAAATGTTTTTCAGAAATGAACTAACTATCTTTGAGCCTTGATCAAAGAGAGAGTTTTGTGTGTCCAGCCAATGGATTTTTACGCCTTTCTTCTCGATATTGCGAAACCACTTTTCCTGTTGTTTCGCAAACTGATGAATAGCGCTGCGTAGCTTTTGATGCATGTCGTTCAAGTTCATTTCTCCAAGTAGATGTTGAGAGATAAACCGATACTCTAAGCCGTAATGCTCAAGTGCTTCGTGTGAGACACCATCTTGAATAAGGTTTTCTACTTCTTCGATCATACCTTCTTCTAGGCGCGCCGATAGGCGCGCACTGATTCGTTCACGAGTCACTTCTCTTGGAAACTGCAGGCCTATAACGCAAGGCTCAAAATCGGGCCAATGTACGCATGGGCTACCAGATTTCTCTGCTAAAGCGATTTCTATTGCGCGAATGGTTCTGTCTTTATCAATTGAGTCGGTCTCGTTGTGAAGACTAGGGGATAATTCGTGAAGCTGGTGTATAAGC
>NZ_LWFI01000396.1:0-1017 GCF_001635735.1 Oleiphilus sp. HI0067 | reverse complement strand
GAGCTTCATGAACTGCGTCGTAGAGTATATGACGAGAAAACTGTTCAACGATTTGCTGAAGCAGATCAAAAGCAATCTGCTTGGGATGCACGTTTTGCTGAGTATCGGCAAAAAAGGGAATTAGTATTGAATACCAATGGTTTGTCAGATTCTGATAAGCAATTAGAAATTCAGGCCTTGCAAGCATCTATGTTTGATGTGAATGAGCGCAAGCGCTTAGCGACCTTAGATAAAATGGCCGATAGAGAAATCTGAGCCGTTTATTCTTGTTTAATTTTCTTAGGCATTCCAGCCAAATAGTTGCACATTAATCTGATCTCGTCCGCCTTCAACCCCAGTTTTATCTTATATTAAGACTATAAAAAAGCCGCTTCTGGTCACCCATTAGCGGTTTTCTAATTTAAGAGAGGTCAGGTATTTCGATAGAAAAACTGACCTCAATTAGTACAGCAATTGCTATTACAAACCCATGTCTCGGAAACGATCAGCGTGGTTTTTGTATAGCGTCTTAGGATCAGTCTCTAAAAGATTACTCAGACCAAATAGCATATTCGTAGCATCTAAATGGTTCATCCAGCAATCGTCACGAATGTTCTCACCCCAACGTTGCGAGCATTTAGCAACTAAGCCATCTGTCTGTTCGCCATTGTAGTAACCCAATGCGTCAGTAAGCACGAATAAAGCATCACTTATGTCTGCGATATTTGTGGTTGTGCCAATACTTCCCCATGAGTAGTAATGAATGCCGTTAACAAGGTTGGCGCCGTTACCACAATAAGTTGTTGGCTCTCCGTCAGGAAACTCTTCTGTGAAAGCTAATGCGCCTTCAGAAGACATAAACTTAACGGTTTCTAGCGCGTCACTGGCATATTCAGGATTACCTGCGAGTGCGTCGAGTACGTCTCCGGTTAAGTTCAACAAATCTGCCGCTATGCCTTCAAGCGGTCCACCAATAATGTTGTCGACACCCCAATCCGCAAACCCAGAGCCATAGTTGATGCCGTTTACTGATGTCAC
>NZ_LWFI01000395.1:0-813 GCF_001635735.1 Oleiphilus sp. HI0067 | reverse complement strand
GTTTCAAGTAGCGCGCTCGTGACGAGTTGATTTACTGGGCTGTCTTCTACGAGCAATATTTTCATAATGGCGATCTATTCTTGATGCTAGGTTCAAAAAATCGTAGTACAGGAAATAGGCTAAAACGCCTCGAAATTATCTATTTTTCGCCTATTTTTGTAGCTAAATTTTACAGAGATTTGGTGTAGAGCTTGCGGATTGAATTCTTAAGGTATGTATGGGCAGCATTGTATGGGCTATTAATCGCTAATAGTGCTTTTGCTGCGAATGAATTTTCTAGTTCAATCGAGTTCGATACGCACTATCTTGTAAAAGACTCAGACCAGCATCACAAAGACGAGGACAAAAAGCAGCACGGCGTCAATGCTAGGTATTACCTTACGCCTGTTGATCAGTCTTCGATTTCGCCTTTAGAAAACGAGTTCTTAGCGCGAGTCAGTTACCTTGAGATAAGCCTTAGCGCTGATGATGTAACACCCCAAGATGATTTTAATCGAGTTAGGCTAACGTATTCGCATGATGACCGTTTACTCAGTCATAGCTGGCGGATCGCGTATATCAGCACGCGACATGAAACTCGCCTTGATGAAGAACGACTCAATGGCGGTGGTTTAGGTTTGTCTATTTATCTGACCGATACCGGGAAGGCAGATTTTTACAGCGAGTATGAGTCCGGGGATGGTTATCGCATTAGCTTCAGTGAGATCAAGTATCGACAGATCTATACAGCTTATGATCTAGATTTAGTATTTGATGTGGGGCTATCTCATCGTGAAAAGAAAACGCCTTATCCTAATCTAGGGAGAGAGGGCG
>NZ_LWFI01000394.1:0-986 GCF_001635735.1 Oleiphilus sp. HI0067 | reverse complement strand
GACATCATAGTTTCAATCTAATTATTTGGCTTTAGGCGGCTCATCTATGGTGAATACCCATGTATCTCCTTCACTAAGCTCCGTGTTAAACCTATAACCCTCATAGTCAAAGCCCTTTAATAACTCTACATCGGTAATATTCTTATCCGCTGCATATCGGACCATTAAGCCACGTGCTTTCTTGGCATAGAAGCTAACAATTTTGTATGCACCGTTTTTAAGATCCTTAAACACTGGCGTAATAATCCGCGCGTTTAGTTCTTTCTTATCTACTGCCTTAAAGTATTCATTTGACGCCAAATTTATAACCAAGCGCTCGGAATCACTTAAGTCTTCATTTAGGAGATTAGAGATCTCCGCCCCCCAGAATTTGTATAAATTCGGGCCACGATCATTCTGAAATTTAATGCCCATTTCTAGCCGATAGGCCTGCATTAAATCTAAGGGACGCAATAAACCATAAAGTCCAGACAATATCCGCACTTGGCTCTGTAAATACTCAACCTGTGGACCAGACATCGTCTCTACGTTTACCCCTGTATAGACATCACCTTTAAAGGCATAGACAGCTTGCTTTGAATTTTGAAGACTGAACGGTTGAGACCATGCAGCAAAGCGCTCAACATTTAATTCAGCAATAGTGTCACTGACGCCCATCAATGCCTTTACATCTGCTGCAGATAAATTTTTAGCGCCTTCAATTAGCTCCGCTGAATGATCAAGCATTCTTGGAGTCGTAAAATCATCCGTCAATGCAGCATTTTCGTAATCAAGCGTCTTAGCGGGTGACAATAAAAACAACATTCAACTCTTCCTCGTTCGTACACAATAATGCTCGAAGCTATGTCGAGCATTCTCTTAAAAAGTTATACAAGCCTTCAGGATCAAAAGGCCAATCCAATTCTTTCTTGGTATCCGAGTCAATAATTACGGGAATTCTATTACCGTAGACCTCTACCAAAGCAGCACTTGAAGCAATATCCAAA
>NZ_LWFI01000393.1:0-883 GCF_001635735.1 Oleiphilus sp. HI0067 | reverse complement strand
GTTATGGGCTATGGAACGCCAAATATTGACCGAATTGCGAATGAGGGGGTGATGTTCAGCGATCACTATGCCCAGCCTTCCTGTACAGCAGGGCGTGCGGCATTCATAACTGGGCAGTATCCGATTCGATCTGGAATGACGACGGTCGGCCAACCAGGTGACGCGCTTGGTTTACAAAAAGAGTCACCGTCTCTTGCTGAAGTGTTAAAAGAAGAAGGATATCGCACCGGACATTTTGGCAAAAATCACCTTGGTGATAGAAACGAACACCTGCCAACTATGCACGGCTTCGAAGAATTCTACGGAAACCTCTACCATCTCAATACCCAAGAAGAGGCTGAACAGAGAGATTATCAAAATTTTGGTAAAGCCTTTGCGGGTAGCCTGGAAGAGTACGAGAAAAAGTTTGGGACGCGCGGAGTGGTGCATGCGCTTGCGACCGACATCTATGATGCAACGGAAGACCCTCGCTTCGGTGTGGTTGGAAAACAGACTATCGAAGATACCGGACCATTGACTCGTGAGCGAATGAAAAACTTTGATGCAGGTGAAGTGATTCCGCGCACGTTTGAATTTATAAAAAATGCGAAGGAAGCGGAGGAGCCATTTTTCGTTTGGATGAATACCAGCCGAATGCATCTATACACGCGTATCGATACTGAATGGNTGAATAAAGTTGAGAAGTATACTTCGGAATCCGATTACCACGGCGCTGGAATGATGCAGCATGACCATGATATTGGTCTTGTGCTCGATTGGCTGGACGAGCAAGGTCTCGCAGAGAATACCATCGTTGTTTACTCTACAGACAATGGCCCTGAGCATAGCTCATGGCCTCATGGCGCCACCACACCCTTTAGAGGTGAAAAGATGACGACATACG
>NZ_LWFI01000392.1:0-1253 GCF_001635735.1 Oleiphilus sp. HI0067 | reverse complement strand
AACGTCTTCAACGGTACCAACAAGAAAAGTTTCAAACGTTTTCGTTAACTCACGAGCCAAACATATATTTCTAGCCGGCAACTCGTCACACAGAGCTTTCATCGTATCCATAATTCGATGGGTCGATTCGTAAAATATCGTTGTCCGTTGCTCATCGACCAATGCTGCCAACTGTTCTCGCTTCGCTTTTTGCTTAACAGGTAAGAAACCTTCGAAGGAAAATCGAGCACTCGCGACCCCAGATGCACTTAGTGCGGCAATCAACGCACATGCACCCGGAACAGGTAAAACCTTTACACCCTGTGCCCGCGCCTGAGACACCAGCACATAGCCTGGATCTGAAATCAGGGGCGTGCCTGCATCAGAGACCAACGCTACGCTCTTTCCTTGATTAACCAAACCAACGAGCTGATCAACCCGTTCTCGCTCATTATGCTCATGCAGGGAGAGCATTTCTTTCTGAATACCTAGATGAGACAACAACTTCTTTGTATGCCTTGTATCTTCCGCCGCGATCAGATCGGCATTCCCAAGAACTTCGATCGCTCGCTGAGAAATATCGCCTAAATTACCAATAGGTGTGGCAACAATATAAATAGCGCTTTCCAAATTTGTTATCCTCGCTCTAGAATTACCGTATGATAACAGCTTCGTTCCTCCTACTGCATTCAACATGATTAGAATACCCCTAAGATTTCTGACGCTCTCACTCTCAATTGGCTTAATCATTGCCGGGTGCAGCAGTCAGCCCAAGACCATAACTGGCGGGAAATCTCCTGAACAAGAAATCAAACCTTTAAGCGTTGGAGAACAGTATCTTCAAGATGCAAAAGCGCAAACATCCGAAACCCAAAAGAATCGATATTATTTAAACGCTGCACAAGCCTTTCTTGAGCAAGGCTATTACACACAAGCGCAACATGCTTTACAGAACGTACAAACGCAGAGCTTAACATCAGACGAAATTTCCACTTATAACCTGACGTTAATTGAAACATCTCTTCAAACAAATAATGTCGAAACTTTAAAAACAACGCTAGACGACCTCCAGGTCGATAGCATCCTCAGAACTAGCCTGTCTCAGCAAGAAACTATCGTTCGCTTACTTGCGACGGCATATAGCAAAATAAACCGCCCTTTGGATGCAGCAGTACTCCTATCAGATTACCAAGGCGTCTTTGGCTATCAACAGAGCGCGCAGCTTAGCGAGGAAATTTGGTTACTACTCCAAAGAACCGAATTAAACGACCTCG
>NZ_LWFI01000391.1:0-403 GCF_001635735.1 Oleiphilus sp. HI0067 | reverse complement strand
GGCACTTAAATTGAGTGAGTTGATTGAATGAATTTTGGAAGTGATAACCAAAGTGGAGCCTCAGAGCAGGTATTAAATGCCATTATTGCTGCAAATGCTGGTTCCAGCTCAAGCTATGGCACAGATGAGTGGACACACAAAGCCGAGCTGCTATTAGCCGAGATCTTTGAAACCGATCTTAAAGCCTACTTTGTTACCTCTGGAACGGCCGCCAACTGCCTTGCGCTATCCTGCCTCGTTCAGCCGTGGGATCAAATTGTCTGTCATGATCACGCACATATCTTGAATGATGAACTCACCGCTCCTGAAATGTATACCGGTGGCGCGCGTTTAACAGGTCTTGATATTGATCGTCCAAAACTAAGTCAGCAGGCATTGTTTGAGTACTTAACAACGTTTGAAG
>NZ_LWFI01000390.1:0-11277 GCF_001635735.1 Oleiphilus sp. HI0067 | reverse complement strand
AATATCAATAAAAAGATTCTGGTTTATTTTTTGCTTTTTATGCTTTCAATGATATGAAAGACACTTAAGCAGTTACTACATAGGAAGGATAGTATAAATGAACTTTCAAAAACTAATTGCAGCCTTAATGTTAGGGTTAGCAAGTACCTCGGCTTTCGCTGCCACAATTACGTTTGTGTCTGCTATAGATGATAAGTGCCGATACATGACTGGTTGTTTGTTAAATGATCAGACGACAAATACCTATATTGATCCAATTGGTACTGAGCTTGAGGGTGCCAGTTGGGTTCAGCCTACTGGGGTATGGAAAGAGGCTGGCGTCGAATATCGGGTTTGGGAATTGGATTTAAATAGACCTAACCAAGATATGCGCATAGATTCTCTTTTCGTGTCTTTTGATGACGATCTCCAAATCCGATCCAAAGGTAAGATTCTTGCTGATATTAACCGCTATGATGTGGCTGGTGGAAATCCTTGGGCGCAGGTTATTAACGTTTATGATTACGTGAATTCATCCATGATTCTTGAAAAGGGTGGGCGTTTAAATTTTTGGGTCACAAACTCAGGCAATGGTCCAACTGGTATAATTTATAAAGGCACGGCATCTACAGTATCTGAGCCTGCAGCAGTAGCGATTCTTGGTCTTGGTCTATTTTGTTTGGGGGTCGCTCGTCGACGGGCTGTGTGACACCGAATAATCCGAGTATCTTCTCTGAAGGCCAGTACATGTACTGGCCTTTATTTTTATTCCAAAAGCTATAGGCTCCACTTTCATTTACATAATTAACACGTGCTTTAAGTCTGGGATCCGTATAAAAGGTATTGAACTTATTAATTCGATCCAAAATGAGATATATGAGTGAGTATTTTATGGTGCTTGCATCCCGTTTGATGGGGGCTCGCTAACCCAGTCTTTTCTTGATTGTGTCAGCCATGAAGCGAGTCAACCCCCACCCCATTTTTCAGGCATGTGTGTGTGGCGATGTTTTGGAGTATACCCCTCGTCTTGGTGTCTTTAAACGCTTCTTGTTGGAGAAAGATGGGGCTACCAATCATTCTTAGATTTAACATATTGAGGCACGGTAACTATTATCGCATTGATCCGTTTGTACGCGTAGGCTTAAGGAGTTTCCGAGGTGAGTACCGAAGCACGTCTCGAAGCTTTGGTGGATAAGAAGTTTATATTATCTGAATTGGCGGGCATCTTTCTTGATGCGCATGAGTTTATTGCGAGTTTACGTTCAAGCAATCAGAGTCAACAAATCCAATTAGGGGAAGAGGTGAATAACCATCTTGCGCCTGATTCCTTGGGGCCTTTAGTACGCAATCAATTAAAAGATGCTTTTGCCGTTGTTGCGGAAAGTCAGCGAGCCCTGAAAATGCGTTTTGGTCATGGTGTTCTCTAGGTTATATCGTCGTTTACGTTACGCTAAAAAAAGTGCAGCAATTGAGGCGCTTAATGGTTTGTATACGCAAAATCGATTGCTCGGAAATCCCCTGTTGGTGATACAAGGTTTGTAGTCATTGACTGCGAGATGACAACGCTTAACCCTGTAACGGATAAAATTTTGAGCAGCGCATGGGTGATTGTGCAGGAGGGTTTTATTGAATACCGAAGCGCACAGCATCACTTATGCTATGCAAGCGAGTCAGTGGGTGATAGCGTAGTAGTGCATGGTCTGAGTAATTAGTGTGTTGCTGGCGCAGGCAATGTGACGCAAGCTCTAGGTTTACTCATGAATGAGTTAGCTGGAGCAGTGGCGGTTTTTCACCATGCGCGTTTAGACCTAGCTTTTCTTCAGAAAGTCGCGCGGGAGAATTACGGTTGTCCTCTTATCTTCGACTACGTCGATACGATGGTCATTGAGCGGACGTTGATGGAAAAACAAGGCTCTGCGGGAGCTATCCAGCTAGAGGTATGTCGTGACCGTTACGGCTTGCCAAAAGCGTACGCGCACAATGCTTTAAGTGATGCGATCGCGACGGCAGAATTTCTTTGCGCATAAATTAACGCTTTGCATGGTATGAAGTCTTCTCTTGCGAGCTTGAAACCAAGGTTGGCCTAAAAATCATCCCCAAAAAATGAATCCGATTTGTCGATCGGTTTTGCTGTTTTGAGTTCTTTCAATTGCTTTTCACGCATGGCGCTTTTGGTCGTTGCGTCTTCTAATTGCTCGGTGTAGAGCTCCAACCAAGATCGCGAGCCAGGCACCATATGAGCTAGATCGTATACAGCCGAGCGCACTGTTTCCATGAAGCGTTGCTTCGCTTGCTCTTGCTCGATGAGTACTTGCTGAATGGTACTGTTCGCGTTGTTATCGATACGATTTTCAAAACTTTTGATATGCGCATTTAGTTCCGCCAAACGCAAATCATATTGCTCAAGCAGTTCTTTCTGGCCAGCAATAGTATTCGCAATATCGTCTGATGCGTCGGAGTTATTGGAGGAAACGCCGCCAAACGAATAAATCACAAATGCTGTGACGGTCGCAGAAATGGTGACAGTAAGAATGAGAGCAAAAAACAACAAGAAAACACGGTTTTTGTCAACCTTGCTTTCTAATAGCTCGATACGTTGTTCGGGGGTTAACGGTACTTCAGATTCGTTTGCTTTTTCTTCGCTCATGAACGACCTAACTACACTGAGTTCACTGTATTTGTTTGGCTAAGTGTAGTCAGAATCTAAGAAAGGGCTAATTTTAGGAGATGCCCGTTAGCTTTTCGTATTTTGCCATGAGCTGTTCTTGCGTCTCATTGTGAGCAGGATCAAGAGGGATGCAATCAACAGGGCACACTTGCTGACACTGTGGCTCGTCATAGTGACCAACACATTCTGTGCATTTAGATGGCTCGATCTCGTAGATCTCTTCCCCAGGGGAAATGGCTTCGTTGGGGCACTCCGGCTCACAAACGTCACAGTTGATGCAGTCGTCTGTAATGATTAATGCCATGATCCTGTTCCTGTTACTGCTGCTTAAAGTGTTCGTCTAGGGCTTTGCTGACCGTTGGATGAACGAATTCATCAATGTTTCCGCCCAGTACTGCAATCTCACGAATCAATGTCGAAGAAATGTACGACAAGTGATTGTCTGGTGTTAAGAAAATACTCTCTGCTTGAGGCACGAGCCGGCGATTCATATCAGCCAGTTGGAATTCATATTCGAAGTCAGATACGGCGCGTAATCCACGTAAGATCACGTTGCCCTGATGTTCTTTTACAAATTCAGCCAGCAAGTTTTCAAAACCAATGACCTTTACGCCATCGATATGACTTAGTACTTCCTGCGCCAGCTCGACACGCTGATCGAGTGGAAATAGCGGACGTTTTTTGGGGCTTGCTGCAACCGCAATAATAATGTCGTCGAATACGCGTGCCGCACGCTCAACCAAATTAGTATGGCCGTTTGTAATCGGGTCAAAGGTGCCTGGGTAAATAACCGTCGTCATATTAATGTCTCAATTAAATTCGAAGCAGGTTTGTATAAGTCTTTAACGCACAATGCAAAGAGCGAATATTAAACAAATCTTTTATTCGAAACAATGCAGAGATTATAGAAGGGGTATAAAACAAAGGCACCCGAGAGGTGCCTTTGTCAGTAGAGCGCTTAGCGCATAAATAGAGAGAAAATTGCCTTATGAATGGCTGTGCCATATGGCGGGTAGGCGAATTTCGTACTGTTCAAAATACCTTTCGTAAAAATAGGCTTTTTGTGGGAGAAGGTCGCAAAACCATCTTCGCCATGATAAGCACCCATTCCTGATTCACCAACGCCACCGAAGTGAAGATCTTCTTGCGCAAAGTGAGACAAAGTGTCGTTCAAGCACACGCCACCAGATCGAACATGATCTAAGACAAAACGTTGCTCATCTTTGTCATGGCCAAAGTAGTACAAGGCTAATGGTGATGGACGATCGTTGACAATATCAATCGCTTCTTCAATAGATTTTGTAGTAAGTACTGGCAATACAGGGCCAAAGATCTCGTCTTGCATGCAGAGCATGTCTGGCGTTGGATTTAGTACTAAGTAAATCGGCATTTTACGCGTACCACTAGCCATATCTTCGCCAGCATTATTACAAGCAATGACAGTCGCACCTTTTGCTTCAGCATCTTTGATGTAGTTTTGAAGGCGCTGATATTGGCGCTCATTGATCACTGCTGAGAAATCTTCGTTGTGCTTGAGCGTTGGGTACATGTCAGCGAATTCGCGCTGGAATGAATCAACAAAATGCTCAAGACGATTTTCAGGGCAAAGAATGTAGTCTGGCGCAATGCAAGTCTGGCCAGCATTGAAGGCTTTACCAAACACAATCGGCTTGATGGCTTCATCCATTTTTACTGAGTCAGAAATAATCGTTGGTGACTTGCCTCCAAGCTCAAGGGTGACAGGGGTAAGGTTGGCAGACGCAGCACGCATAACATGGCGACCAACGCTCGTAGAGCCAGTAAACAACAAGTGGTTCCAAGGAATGTCAGAGAATGAAACGGCTACATCCGCATCACCATTAATAACTGCGACTAGGTTTTGAGGAAAAATCTTCGATAGAAGTTCTTCAACAAATGCCGAGGTGACTGGGGTGAATTCAGACATCTTGATCATTGTACGGTTGCCCGCAGCAAGAGCTGAAACTAGTGGGCCAAGCGATAAGGATAAGGTGTAGTTCCATGGCGCGATGATTCCAACGACACCAAGTGGTTGGTATTCAACACGTGCGCTAGCAGGCATAAATAAAGTCGAAACCTTCTTCTTGTCGGATTGCATCCAACGCTTTAAGTTCTTAAGCGTGTAATCAATGCTATGCAGTACAGGCATGATCTCAGCGAGGCGTGTTTCGTTCTCTGAGCGGCTCGAAAAGTCTTGAGAGATCTTCTCAATGAACGTTGCTTCGTTGTCTAAAAGGGCTTGGCGCAGCTTCTTAAGATTCGCAACTCTTTCTTCATAGCTTGGCATCGGGTTACGACGGAAAGCTTGGGTTTGTTCTTTAAAAATGCCTTGCATTTTTTTGATCTGTGTCTGGCTTTCAGAAATTTGTACAACGTCAGCTACCATTGGGGCTTCCTCCGAGAGTATGCTTGCGCTTGATCACGCTTTTTATCATGTGTGGACTGCAAAATAAAAAATTAGAGTATATACTCTAATGAGTCAATGCGTTTGCCGAAATTATCATAAAATAATGATTCGAAGCGTAGGCGAACAAGAACTTAGAGATCGGAATTAGTAAGGCAGTTTTGTGGCATCTAAAACAAAAGAACGCATTATCTTAGAGAGCTTGGACTTGTTTAACGCGCAAGGCGAGCGAAACGTCTCAACGAACCATATCGCTGCGCATCTTAATATGTCGCCTGGTAATTTGTATTACCACTTCCGAAATAAGAGCGACATTATTTATCAGATCTTCAAAAACTATGAGTTGATGGTGGATACCTATCTCCGTGTTCCTGAAGGGCGAAAGATAAAAGTAGAAGATTTACTTTCATACTTAGATGCGGTGTTTAATGGGCTGTGGGCCTATCGTTTTTTACATCGTGACTTGGAGCATCTTCTCGATAATGACGACAAATTGCGTGAGGATTATCGGGCATTTACCTTGCGTTGTGTGCGAGGCGTGATGAGCATTATCGAGGCTTTAGAGTTGAGTGAGATTTTCTCAAGGCAGACGGAACAGCAGCGTCAGTCTAAAGCCTTGAACGTATGGCTGATTGTGACGAATTGGATGACCTTTCTTAAGACGATGCATGGTACGCAAGAAGATCGCGAAAGTAACCCTAAAGCTATTCAGCATGGTGTGTATCAAGTCTTAGACTTTATCGTTCCGCATTTAAGAGAGCCTGAGCAAGCTGAGCTTGCCAAGCTTCAAGAGGGTTATTGCTTCGATGAGGTTCTGCCAGGCGTTTAGCTTTCTGTACTTTCTTCTTCATCTTCCAAAAAGTGCGAGAAATTTCGGTTTAATGCGTTTCTCGCTTCTTTGACGCCTGTTCCTTTCAAACTCGAAAACAACAAAATATCATTGATAAAACCGTGATCTTCCAGTGCTTTGCGTACCTGTAAGAGAACAGTTTTAGCTGGCCCATATTTCAATTTGTCTGCTTTCGTCAAAAGAATGGTTGTACTGAGTTCGCTCTTTTTGCTCCAGTCGAGCAGCATCGTGTCGAACTCTGTAAGGGGCTTTCGGATATCCATAATCAGCACTAAGCCTACTAGGCTGTCTCTGTTTTGAAGGTAATCTTCAAGGTGGCGTCCCCATGCTTCCTTCATGTCTAGGGACACTTTTGCATAGCCGTAACCCGGTAAGTCGACCAAGCGCACGCCTTCTATATCTAGGGAGAAGAAATTGATCAGTTGCGTGCGACCAGGTGTTTTACTTGTGCGCGCCAGTTTCTTGTTTTGAGTGATGCTATTAATAGCAGAGGACTTTCCGGCATTTGACCTGCCAGCAAAGGCAATTTCGATTCCGTTATCACTCGGACAGTTTGAAAGTTTTGAGCCGCTTTGCATAAATGCGGCAGAATCATAGGCGAGTCGAAATAAGGTGGCAGGTTTTGCTTGGTCACTCATGCATTGATACTCATTGGTACTGACTTAAAGTCTTTTATCACTGGGGGCTTAGTGTATAATACCCCCACTTTTTTTGCCTGATCTTTCTTGTGAGATCTTAATCAGTCGATATAATTACTGAAGGTCAGGTTGGCGAAATAATAGAAGAATAAAGCCGCAGTGAATGGCGAATTTATTAGAGTGAGCGCGCAAATTATGAATAAGTTGTTTAAGGGGTTGGTAGTTGCATTAGGTCTAAGCAGCTCTGCATTTGTTTCTGCTGAAGTTGTAGGCGATGTGCAAGCTGGTAAAGACAAGTCTGCGGTATGTGCTGCATGTCATGGTGCAGATGGTAATAGTGCGGCGGGTAACTTCCCTAAGTTAGCAGGTCAAGGCGAGAGATACTTGCTAAAGCAAATGTATGATCAAAAAGAAGGTCGTCGTGTGATTGTTGAAATGACGGGTCTTTTAGATGGTTTTAGTGACCAAGACATGGCAGATGTTGCAGCGTACTTTGCGGCGCAAACAACAACAGTTGGTCAAGCGGATCCAGAATTAGTTGAAGAAGGTCGCGCTCTTTACCGTGCCGGTAACCCAGCTACTAAAATGGCAGCATGTATCGCTTGTCACGGTCCTTCAGGTAAAGGTGTTGAGGCGGCAGGTTTCCCAGCGCTTAGCGGTCAGCATGCTGATTACACGATTGCGCAAATGAAAAAATGGCGTAGCGGTGAGCGAGCTAACGACGGTGATGCGCGTGTGATGCGTTCAATTGCTGCACGTATGAACGATCGTGAAATTGAAGCGGTAGCGAGCTATATTTCAGGTCTTTCTGAGTAATCGCTTCTTCATAGATTTGAAAACCCGAGACATCTACATCTCGGGTTTTTTTATGTCCGCAATATCATTTGAAAGCTAGGGAACTGTGACCTTTGTTTTCTGTCTGACAAGTTTAATCTAATAGTCATCTAAGCTTGCTTGAGTACGTTCAAGGGCAGGCCTATTATCTTTCGGTTATTGCTAAACACTTGTTATGAGGACACTTCATGTTTCAATTTCGTATTCTAAGCGCGCTTATGCTTGCAGCTACCATGCTATTCAGCGTCGCGACTTCCGCTGCCAGCTTGTGGGAGAAAGGTACACACTACAAAGAATTGCCATTCCCAGTTAAGACTGGTGACGCTTCTAAAATAGAAGTTGTAGAGGTGTTTTGGTACGGCTGTCCTCATTGTTATGAATTCAACAACGATCATCTTCCGCAATGGGAAGAAAGCTTCCCAGATGATGTTGATTTCCGTTTGTTGCCAGCAACGTTCCCAGGTTGGGTAACGCACGCGGAAGTATTTTTTGCAGCAGAGGAGCTAGGTAAGATCGAAGAGATGCACCAAGCTTTATTTGATGCGATTCAAGGTGCTCCTAAGAAATATCAAGATCGTGATGATTTTGTAGAAATTTTTGAAAAGCACGGCGTATCAGAAGAGCAGTACATGGCAGTGTTTGAAGCGTCTGGTTTCCGCAAAATCTCTAAAATTGATGAGCAAGTGAAGAAAGCGGGTGATCGTATCAAGGCTTATCGTCTGACAGGCGTGCCAGCACTTATCGTAAATGGTAAATATAAAATTGGTGTTCGTGACGCGGGCGGTTTTGCAAATATGATTAAGGTTGCTAACTTTCTTATAGCGCAAGAACGAGCAGCGCTAACTGCAGCAAAATAAATTAGTTGAAGGAGGGGGTATGTATACACAGTTGCGTAGTCGCGTTAAGCGTCTACTCACCCCCTCTGATAAAGACTTTCGTTTAGGTGTATCGTCTAGTACTGCGCCTGAGTACTTATCTGATATTCCTAATGTTTCTCCTTCTCAATCTATTCGATTACTGACTTACAACATACAAGTCGGCATTTCCACTTCAGCGTATCGTCATTACCTTACGCGCAGTTGGCAGCACTTTTTGCCGCATGCTCAACGTCAAACCAACTTAGTTAAGATAGCCTCTCTTCTCGAGGCATATGATGTGGTTGCCTTGCAAGAGGTGGATGGAGGCAGTTTGCGTACTGGCTTCGTAAACCAAGTTGAGTTTTTAGCTAAAACGGCTGGCTTTCCATTTTGGTATCAGCAGCTGAATCGAAACTTCGGCCCTATTGCTCAGCATAGTAATGGTTTATTGAGCCGTTTTTGCCCTTTGTCGGTAGAAGAGTATCCTTTGCCATCTTTGATTCCTGGTAGAGGAGTGATTGTTGCGAAATATGGCGATGAGAAAGATCCTATAGTGCTTGTTATTCTGCATTTATCGTTATCGTCAGCCGCACAGAAGGCGCAGTTATCGTTTGTTAAAAAGCTGATCGATGGTTATCAGCATATTATTTTGATGGGTGATATGAATACGCACCTGCAAAGTTTGCTCGGGCATGGTTGCTTGAGTGAGCTTGATTTGGTGGCGTTACCCGGAGTGAGTCATACCTTCCCTAGTTGGCAGCCTAGAAAAGATTTAGATCATATATTGGTAAGTCGATCTTTAGAGGTGAGATACGCCGAAGTGTTGCCGTTCTCAGTTTCAGATCATTTGCCGATTGCCTTAGAGTTCGGGTTGCCCGAAACCTATATTGCCAGCAAATAGGCAATAAAAAACCCGACGCTGTTAATCGAATGAATCGATCTAGTGTCGGGCTTTTCAGGAAGCAAGTAGCGAGGCTTACTTGATTTTCGCTTCCTTGTAGATCACGTGCTTACGAACAACAGGATCGTACTTTTTGATTTCCATTTTTTCAGGCATGTTACGCTTGTTCTTGTCAGTCGTGTAGAAGTGACCAGTGCCAGCGCTTGATACTAAACGGATCTTATCTCTCATTGTCTACTCTCCTTAAACTTTTTCGCCACGAGCGCGAAGATCGCTAAGAACTGCATCAATGCCTTTCTTATCAATAATGCGCATACCTTTTGTAGAAACACGTAGTTTTACAAAACGGTTCTCGCTCTCAACCCAAAAACGGTGAGATTGTAGGTTTGGCAAAAAACGACGACGAGTAGTGTTTTTTGCGTGTGAAACGTTGTTACCTGTTACAGGACGCTTACCTGTAACCTGACATACTCTAGACATACTAAAACCTTGCCTCCAATTTCTATGCGCTTAGTGAGCGTATAGAATAAATTCATATCTTTTGGGCTGCGATTTGCAGAACTTCAAAGCAGTCTGCACGCGGTCAAATAGACGATTTTTCGCCCGTTTTGATGGAGCCCTAACCAAAGAGCCCGACTTTATACCAGAAAGATTTCTTAACCGCAAAGAAAAACTCTCTTAAAGCCAGTATTTTATATTTTTTTGATTTCGTGATCACTTTCTGGCTCGTCAGAGCCCATTAATATCGCAATCCATTGAGTTTCTTCACTCGACTCCAGTGCGATTTTTAATAGCATGGTGAGTGGCACTGATAAGAACATTCCTACAGGCCCAAACACCCAACCCCAAAACACTAATGACAAGAACACGACAAGCGTCGACAAGCCTAAGCCCCGGCCCAAAAACTTTGGCTCGACCATGTTCCCCATCACCATATTGGCAGCGATATATAAAGCTGCAGTAAAGGCAGCGCTTATTGGGCCAAGTTGGATTAACGCGAGCAAGACCGTAGGCACTGCCGCAATGATTGACCCAATGTTCGGTACAAAGTTGAGGAAGAAGGCGAGCACTGCCCATAGCAATGGGTAATCAACGCCAATAAGTAGCAAACCGACGTATATCAGAGCGCCTGTTGCGAGACTTACGAGCGCTTTAATTGTCATATAGGTTTTGACCGTAGCAAGAAAGCGATCGATATGTTCGATCTGGCTGTTATTTTCGCCGAAGGCTCGGTGTAGTTTATTCGGCAATGACAAGCTCTCAAAGAGCATAAATACAACGGTTAGAATAATGAGGAAGGAGTTTGATAATACGCCACCTAAGCTACCAAGTGCGCCCATGGCGGTTTGAAATATACTCGAGGGGTCAAAGGTTTCGAGTAGTCGCTGTCTTGGAATTTCAATGCCCCACTGGCCTAAGGCGTTAATACTATTTGCGGTGATGCTTTGAAGTTTCTCCTGATACACCGGAAGGTCATTCGAGAACTCCTTTGCTGAGCTGCCAATGATGCTGATGAGTAAGAGTTGAAATAGACTGATGAAAATAACAACGAGAATGAGTGACAGCCACGCAGGCGTACCTTTCTTTTGTAAATATAAGAAGGGCGGCGCGCAAATAATCGCAAAGAAACCGGATAATAAAAATGTCACCATGATGGATTCAGCGGCGCGCATTCCGGCTACCACAATGACGAAAGCGGCAAGAACAAATAAGGTTCGCGAAGAACTAGAAAATGTAGACATAATGTTTCTTTTGAATTGTGGTATGAATTAGTTGCATTGCACTCAATATTTCACTGCGAACCAGAATACTTAAATGGCGCGTATAAATAAAAATAACATTTGTTTAGAGGCTCGTATCAGTGTCTTTTTACCGAAAACTTACCGTGATTATCTTGTCTCTGAGTTTAGGCGCATGTTCCACCTTCGGCTTTTTGTTTGAACGTTTGCCTTGGCTAAGTTCATGGCAGCTATCTCGAATGTTTGATTTGAATGATCAACAAGAAGAGCAAGTTGAAGTTGTCGCCGAAGAAATGAAAGCATGGTTTTTAAAAGAAGGCTTTCCCGTGTTGGTTGCTGATTTAAATCGTTCCAGTGAGAAATGGCAAAGTGCGCCCTCGGCAGAAGAT
>NZ_LWFI01000389.1:0-863 GCF_001635735.1 Oleiphilus sp. HI0067 | reverse complement strand
GATTGCGGCGGGTCGTGCCGAAACGAACCCTCTAGTACCTAATGATTCACCTGAAAACCGTGCGAAGAATCGCCGTGTCGAAATTAGTATTTATGATCCAGAGTGCCAGTCGTTAGGTATCGACTTCTAGCTTTGGATATAGCAGTAGTTTTAGGAGAAAGTTATGAGTGGTGGTCCAAGCCAACCAAAAGTTGAAGGCGAGCAGTGGGACGATGAGCGTATCAAAGGGTTTCTTGCCTTAGAGCCTAGAGATGAAATGAACGCAGACTATCATGTATTGAAAGAAGCATATCAGTATATGACGCCAGAATTTTTTGCGCGCTTTGTTCCGTTTTTTGTGGAAGCAGGCCGTGATATCAATGCTAAGAATCCAGAGCAAAAATCACTACTTCAGCGCATCCAGAGCTATGGTAAGGCTGCACCATATAAAGCAGTCCTAGAAGCAAATGGAGCCGTGTACTAAGCGCCTCCCCGTGAAGTTAAAAAGCGACCAATTGGTCGCTTTTTTTATATGAGTTTCTGTGACTTTAAGTCGTCTAGGTGTTTGTTTTTGAGATTGACGTAGTTATTAGCGCTGTAGGTAAAAAACTTGCGCTCTTTTTCTGAAATTTCGCGTACCTTTTTGGCGGGGCTTCCTCGATAGACAAACCCAGATTCAAGCGTCTTTCCTGGTGCAACGATGCTTCCAGCGGCCACCACAACATCATCTTCGACAGTTGCGCCGTCCATAATAATGGCCCCCATACCAACGAGTACTCGATCGCCTATGGTGCAGCCATGTAAAAGCGCTTTGTGACCGATAGTCACATCCTCTCCGATAGTTAAGGGGTAGCCATCTGGATTGAATGGGCCGGCATGTGTGA
>NZ_LWFI01000388.1:0-768 GCF_001635735.1 Oleiphilus sp. HI0067 | reverse complement strand
TAGTCAAAATATAATCAATTCACGCTTGCACTCCGCAATTGTTTTGGTAATATTCTCGCCCCAATTTCGGCCCTTGCGCCCTTTCTTGGTGTAAATGGCTCGATGCCTTCCTTGCGGTGCCCAACGCTAGAGTGAATGACGATGGGTGGCGGCAAACAATGAAATAGGTAGTTAAGATGAAAAAAGATATCCATCCTCGTTACGAGGAAATCGAAGCAAAATGTAGCTGTGGTAACGTTATCAAAACGCGTTCTACGCTAGCTAAAGACATTCTTTTGGACGTGTGTTCAGCGTGTCACCCATTCTACACTGGTAAGCAGAAAGTGATGGATACAGGTGGTCGTATCGACAAGTTCAAGAAGCGTTTCGGCAGTCGTATTGCGAGCTAATCCGATACAAGAATTTAAAAAGAGCGCCATGCGCTCTTTTTTTGCACTTATGTCAGCAAATTGCTGAGTGTGAGTAAGCTCATAAGCGTTTCGCTTTTGAGAGAAACATAAAAAGGGCATTGCCCAAATTTTTAAAACGGTACACTGTAATGGCAGACGATTTAAAACAAGCAGCACTCGATTATCACGCGCAACCACGTGCAGGTAAGATCAGTGTTGAAATCACTAAACCAACACTAACTTCACGTGACCTTTCTTTAGCATACAGCCCAGGTGTTGCTGAGCCGGTACGTGCTATTGCTGAAAATCCAGAAAACGCATACAAGTACACAGCAAAGGGTAACCTTGTTGCTGTTATTTCTGACGGTTCTGCGATTCT
>NZ_LWFI01000387.1:0-931 GCF_001635735.1 Oleiphilus sp. HI0067 | reverse complement strand
CCCATTGTAAATCGAAATTGTCGTTCTTAACATGATAATTGATGTTGGTGAAATGAAATACTTCTTGGCTATAACGAAGAGCAATATCAAGCGCGTGCTTGAGACTCGCGCTGCTAGCCATTGCTTGGCCGATTAATCCAAAGCTCGGTAGGCCTACCTTTAAACCGATGGCATAGCCAATGCGTGCAGGCGTTTCGTTGATATGATTGCATAGATTAAGAATGATAATTCGCTCTTGTTCTATGCTTGGCTCACAGGAGACGGTATCAAAGTCTTCGATGTTTAGTTTTGAGTTTTCTAGGCACTGCTCATGCATTAAGCCTTTCTTAAGACCATAACGAAGTAGCAGCCTACATTGCTCCAGTGCTAAACCAGGTGATCGAGTATATTGCGTCATTATGCTTACATCATTTACTGAGTTTTCAATCTAACACTTTGGTCTAATTCTGACTGTGGAAACTTTCTCAGAATTTTTCCTGAATTGATAACAAATAAAAAAAGCAGAGTCTTTACTCTGCCTTTCGCTCTTTAAAGCAGCTTATTAAAGAGTTGGGATCGTGACAGTGTTTTGCTCAGACGTTTTGTATTGGAAGTCTAAGTAAAAGTCTGCACTAGTTGGTGACTTGTAATAAGGATCTTTTGTATCAATCGCCATGACGACTTTGTGGCCAGCAGGGACATCGTAAGCTGTTGTTACCATGTCGAAATCAACGCGGACTTTATCACCCCAGTTCGCATCAGGAAGAGTGATAACGCCGTGTGTAATTAACTTACCCCAGCCCCAAGAATCCATATCGTACAAGTACGCGACGATCTGAGCTTTATTGTAGTGGGGTTGTACGCGAAGGTTCACGCTTGGCGTGCCGCGAATTTCCATTTTTGCATCAAGACGGTCGCTTTCCCAGTAAATCGCACGGAATTCGCTCTCAGC
>NZ_LWFI01000386.1:0-869 GCF_001635735.1 Oleiphilus sp. HI0067 | reverse complement strand
CTTGCCTGAGAACCTAGTACAAATTGTTCATGGTGCTGGTGAAGTGGGTAGAGCACTCGTTAAAGCGGAGATAAATATGGTCGCTTTTACCGGGTCGCTCGAGGCTGGTCGAAACATAATGGCTGGTGCTGCGCTAGATCTGAAAAGGCTTGTAATGGAGCTTGGTGGTAATGATCCAATGATTGTTATGCGCAATGCTGATCTTAAAGCTGCTGCTAGGTTCGCTGTCGCAAGCTCATTCGAAAATGCTGGGCAGATGTGCACCTCTACGGAGCGGGTTTATGTTGATGCAAGTATTGCTAAAGCATTTGAACATGAGGTTGTTGCGGTTGCCAGTCAATATCAAACAGGTCCGTGGAATCAGCCTGGTGTAAATATTGGCCCCATTGTAAACCCTCATCAACATCAAAAAATTGTAGATCAGTTAATTGATGCTGAGGCGAACGGCGCTAGGTTTTTGCTTGGATATGCTCGACAGAAAGCGCCTTATATCGAAGCAACAGTTGTCTCAAACCTTAGTAAAGAAATGCGCCTGGAGAATGAAGAAACCTTTGGTCCAGTAGTCGCCATTGCAGAGTTTGATTCAATTGATGAAGCGGTTAAGCGAGCAAACGACTCGGTATATGGATTAGGAGCCGTCGTGTTTGGCGGTGCAAATGCCAGAGAGGTCGCAGAGAGGCTTGAGGCAGGCATGGTATCCGTTAACCAAGGTGTCGGTGGAATGGGAGACTCACCGTGGGTGGGTGCGAAACAAAGTGGCTTCGGTTTCCACGGCTCAAAAGCTGGGAATCGTCAGTTTACTCAAGTTCGAGTAATGAGCTACTAAAAAATCAGATTGGTAAAGACTGAAGTTCGGAGAATTGCGAATG
>NZ_LWFI01000385.1:0-741 GCF_001635735.1 Oleiphilus sp. HI0067 | reverse complement strand
GGCACAATTAATTCGAAATGGATTGATTGCGATGGATCGCTCCGAAAGAGGCTCCATGGGAATCTATAGTGAGAAGTACGATATCTATAGTTCGAGCCGGCTTACCCTGATGACAGACTTACGTAAGGCCTTGAATGATGATGCGCTCAGTTTAGTGTTTCAGCCGAAGTTTGAAATTAGTAGCGGGAAGGTGATTGGTCTCGAGGCTTTAGTACGTTGGATTCATCTAGAGAATGGTTTTGTTCCTCCGGATCAATTTATTCCCCTGGCCGAAGAAACTGGGGTAATTAATGAGCTGAGCTTATGGGTATTTCAAGAAGCGATACGTGCTTTGGTAATGCTGCGAGCTCAAGGCTATGACGGAAGCATGTCGATTAATATTTCAGCGCGTGATCTGAAGTTTAAGTATTTTGGCGCTCAACTTCTTAAAACACTGAAGACCGAGAATGTATCACCTGAATTGGTTTATTTGGAGTTAACCGAAACTGCGGCGATGGATGATCCGGCGTTTAGCATTGCGACACTGGATAAATTAGCAGCCCATGGGTTCAAGATTTCAATTGATGACTTTGGCGCGGGTTATTCATCGTTGTCATATCTCAAAGGTTTGCCTGCAAGTGAAATCAAGTTAGATCGCTCTTTGATCGAAGATATAAAGAATGATGAAAACTCAAAAGTGATCATACAAACCGTGATTGCGATGGCGGAAGGTTTAGGCTGCGATTTGATTGCAGAGGGCAT
>NZ_LWFI01000384.1:0-977 GCF_001635735.1 Oleiphilus sp. HI0067 | reverse complement strand
TACTTCACTAAGTCTTCGTATAGCTTAACTAACAAGCGTGAGTAATCACCCTCTCCATGCATCTGCTTGCGTTTGTCTTCGGAGGGTTCAACAATTACCAGCGGGTCGGGATATGGTACCTGCAGGACCAATATTTGATCCTCACGTAGCTCTTTTTCCGGAATACGATGACGAGACTGAACAATATCAGCCTCTTCTGTATCCGTCGTTGTGTCGATACCTGGGCAGGTCATTTGGATAAATTCACGAAGATTGACCGCATTAACTGAATCATCTGATCCCTGGTCAATCACTTTAAGGGTATCGTTTTCACCAATCAGCGATAATGTGAGTTGCAGCCCGCCGGTACCAAAACCTCTTCCCATTGGCATTTCCCGACTTGAATACGGTACTTGGTAACCAGGAATAGATATGGCTTTTAGGGTACAGCGCCTGACTTCTTTCTTTGCATGCTCGTCGAGAAATCCAAAATTGTATTGACTCATGACTCTGCAGCCTCCCTTTGCTTATTTTGGGTCGCTCTCAATCGATCCATATCTGACTGGAACGTCACGTAGTGAGGCATTTTGTAATGAGAGCAAAAGCCCATAGAGTCCACGCCATCGACATGCAGCAATACAAATTCAGGATCTTCTGATGGATTTGATGGGCCGTCTCGCATCCCTTTCTGAAGCGCACGATCCAAGATCGCCATACTAATTGCTTTCACTTCATTGTGCCCAAAGCACGCGCCATAGCCTAAGGTGAACATGGCCTTCTTATTGGCCCTTTGCCCATCTTGCTCATCCTCGTACATGGCCACGACTTCGCATTCAGTCACTTCCACTTCGCCAATTTCAGTCAATTCACCGGTAATCGGGTGAGGTAGCATCACAGGCACATAACCCACACGTAATTCCGCAACGGTAGGATGTATATCGCCGTAACCTCGCATATTTGAATAGGCCATGGCGAGTAATGAGCCCTGCTCTGCCCTA
>NZ_LWFI01000383.1:0-1435 GCF_001635735.1 Oleiphilus sp. HI0067 | reverse complement strand
AACATATGCTTGCTCATCTGACCCTGAGATTGTACTACTAGGGATAAAAATTGTTTGGCCTGTCGCAACAGGATTACTCGCCTTAACTGTCGTAGTCATTCCAGGTAGGATGTTGTAACCCGGTACATTTTCCATTCTTAGTTTCACTGAATATGTCTGTGTCACCTCGTCAGGAACAGTCGAAACTTCTTTAACCTTTAGGGGGAATTTTCTATCTGGGATAGCATCAAATTGGGCGTTGATGGCTATTGTCGAGATATCGCGCTTTGCATTGACCATAACCGATGCAGGAATATCAACACTCACCTCTAAACTGCTAAGATCTTGCAGTAGAAAGATAGTTTGCGATGCGCCGACTTCTTGGAAGTTTTCAATGTAACGCTTTGCCACTTGACCTGTAAAAGGGGCTTTTAACTGTGAATAAATGAGCTTCTGTTTTATAGAATCTAAATGAGCTTTAGCTCCCACTTCAGCAGATGTTAACTTATCGAAATCGGCTTTGGATATATGCCCTTTTTGAATTAATAATTTCGCTCTATCGAGATCAGCTTTAGCCTTTGAATAACTAGCCTGAGCTTCTTGAAGCTCTATATTAAAGTCCGAGTCATCCAAGGTAGCAAGTAACTGGCCCTCCGTAACTAGATCGCCTTCTTTTACGTTTAAGCTGGTTAATTTTCCGCTGACTCTAAAACTCAGCTCGGCTTTTTGGTTTGCATCAACAACACCTGGAAAGCTTCGCATCGCGCCCTCGTCAGAACCTCCCACAATAAACGTTTTTACGGGACGCAACTGAGGTTCAGTGACGGTCGCTTCTTCTGATGAGCATGCCGTAAACCAGATCACCAATGAAATGATTAAAATGCGCTTTAACATATAATTTCCTTACTAGTTGCATTCCTAATAACATGCCGTTTAGTGTAAAGAAGACAAATGGGCTAGCAAAGCGACACACGCTTTTTTAACTTCGTCCTCATATTCGGCTTCGACTTCATAACGCTCTTGATCTAGGGCCTTCATTTCACGCCTAGATAAACGCTTCCTCGCTTCAAATCTCGGCATATGCTCTAAGCGATCGTATACATCGTTAAATACTTTAAAGTCATGACGCTCATGCAGTGTTGAATCAAAATGATCTATTAAGAGCTTAACCCGCATACAGGCCTCAGAGATTTCTACTTGCTTATCAAGTACCGATTTACAAAGCACATAAACGCTGTCTAACAAAAATTTACGTCGTTCAGCTTCTTTTAGTCTTAACTCTCGTCTAGCGTTATTTTCTTGCTTCAATGCTCGAAGCTGTTTTGTAATCGCCCAGCTCAATAAGACAATACAAACTAAGCCTACAACACTATAGGTCCAAAGTTCATACTCAGAAACGTTGCTCATATCGCCGCTCTATCAATAATGTAGTCGCAATCGACCATAGTTGGGAGGG
>NZ_LWFI01000382.1:0-644 GCF_001635735.1 Oleiphilus sp. HI0067 | reverse complement strand
AACGCTTCAAAGTTATCGTAAGAAATAGCTGTGGCAATCGGGTAATCGCGGGATCTCACTCCATCAACTTTGGCTCCAAGTGTTAAAAGTAATTCGAACGCCTCCATAGATTTGGCTTCTCCGCGTAACGCTGATGTGAGTACAGAGATCTTTCCATTATCCCCATCTGCCTCCAATCCCATATCGGTTAAAAGGTGAATCATATCCACGCGGCCATAGTGTGCAGCTAGATTTAACCAGGTTTCGGACTGATGCGTCCCAAATAGTAATTCGGGCTCCTTCTCTAACTCAGCCTTTAAACCCTCTATATCGTCGCTGTAAATCAAGAAGTACATTTTCCTGGCTAATTCTTTCATTACACTAATCTTCCTGATCTCTATTTTGAAACAGCTCGCCTTTACTATATAAGTCTCTAGCCTGGTTCAAGATTTTAATGGCATGGTTCTTTCCCAACTCTTGGCCATATTGGTCACCCATTTGCTTTGCCTCACTCAAGGCTTCAAAAATCGCCTTCTGCTCTTCAGTTGTATGCAACCCTTCCCAGTTATGCGGCGCCCAAGAGAGATTCTCTGGGCCTGCATACCAATCAATATCAAACGACTCGAGTATATCAATGGAGCCTTGGGAGTATACATAACGAGAGT
>NZ_LWFI01000381.1:0-713 GCF_001635735.1 Oleiphilus sp. HI0067 | reverse complement strand
TGAAAGAGATATTTCAGTTGCTGATCAAGAGCGAGTTATCTACACACAGGGTGCATCGGATGGTGTAACCTTTGAGTGGGCGAATTTAACGGACGCTCAGAAAAACGACTTACGCACGAATCCTCCAGGAGAAGCGGCAAGTCCTGACGACACGCTCGCGCAGGATCGACTAGCTTACCTGCGCGGAGATCGCTCAAAAGAAGGCGGTGCGTTCCGAGCGCGTGGTAGCCGTATGGCCGATGTTATTCACTCTGCACCTGTTTATGTAGGGGAGCCTTCTTCTGCGTGGCCAGACGATGGACTGTTTGGTGTTGATGGTAACCGTTATTCAGATTTTTCTGACAAGGATGATGCAAACGGCGGCGCAGCAGGACGTACGCCTGTTGTATATGTCGGTGCGAATGGCGGTATGCTTCACGGCTTTAACGGCCTTAATTCTGGCACAGACGCAGGTAAAGAAGTGATGGCTTATGTGCCTAATTTGGTCTACTCAAGCGTTGCGGGTGAAGGATTGCACTATCTAACAGACCCTAACTATGCGCATCAGTATTACGTAGATTTGACGCCAGTAGCGCAAGACGTCTATACAAAAGGCAATTCTGCAGATGTGTCACGTGACTGGCGAACTGTTCTAGTTGGTGGCCTGCGTGCTGTTGGTAAAGGCTTATTTGCACTGGATGTGACGAATCCTGATGACTTTACAGACTCAGCGA
>NZ_LWFI01000380.1:0-1068 GCF_001635735.1 Oleiphilus sp. HI0067 | reverse complement strand
AGAAGAGGCACTTGATCATGTTCTTATTTTCGGTCCGCCTGGCTTAGGTAAGACAACGCTCGCGAATATCCTCGCTAATGAACTTGAATCTAACATTCAGTCTACGTCTGGGCCGGTGCTCGAAAAGGCAGGCGATTTAGCGGCCTTACTCACCAACTTAGAAGAAGGCGACATTCTTTTTATTGATGAGATTCATCGTTTAAGTGCGAATGTCGAGGAGGTTCTTTATCCCGCGATGGAGGATTATCAGCTCGACATTATGATTGGTGAAGGCCCAGCAGCGCGGTCTATTAAGTTGGATTTGCCCCCGTTTACACTGGTTGGCGCTACCACGCGCGCCGGACTATTAACGTCACCACTGCGTGATCGATTCGGTATTGTTCAGCGCCTCGAGTTTTATAGTGTCGCTGACTTGGCGAGTATTGTGGAGCGTTCTGCTCGCTTATCTGGAATTCATATTGAGTCACAGGGTGCTGTCGAGATTGCTAAGCGTTCTCGTGGTACGCCGCGTATTGCTAACCGCCTTTTGCGTCGCGTACGAGATTATGCGGAAGTTAAAAGTGACGGAAGCATTACTCAGAAGGTCGCTGATAAGGCCTTAAATATGTTGAGTGTAGATGAATGCGGTTTCGATCATATGGACCGAAAGTTACTGCTCACGATGATTGAGAATTTTGGTGGTGGTCCAGTAGGCGTTGAGAGTATGGCTGCCGCAATAGGTGAAGAGCGAGGAACGATCGAGGATGTTCTCGAGCCTTATTTAATTCAGCAGGGCTATATGATTCGCACGCCTAGAGGGCGAATGGCCACTGAAAAGGCATGGTTGCATTTTGGTTTAACGATGCCTGTAGGGGAATAGGATAGATGGATCCTTTTTCACTGCCTATTCGAGTCTATCTCGAGGATACCGATGTTGGTGGTGTGGTGTTCTATGCCAATTATCTAAAGTTTTTCGAACGTTCTCGTACTGAATTTGTCCGTACTCAAGGGTTCGAAATGCGGCGCTCGCTTTCAGATGGGGTGAGTTTTGTCGTTGCTTCCTTGAATATTAATTATCGAAAGTCAGCT
>NZ_LWFI01000379.1:0-1160 GCF_001635735.1 Oleiphilus sp. HI0067 | reverse complement strand
CGTTAAGAAAAGTCCTACTGTTGCAACAATAGGCCAGCGACTCTGCGCTGGAACGTAATAGCTTGTTTCTGCACTCATTCTTAGACTCCTTATCTCATAAAGACGCGCTTAACCGCTCGCGGACGTCTGATAAATTTTTATAGTGCTGCTTGTGTTGTTGTTTCTTCTAATTCTTCTGGGTCGAGCGTCTCTGTTTGATCAAATAAGGTGTAAGACAAAGTCAATGTACCTAAATGATCGGGCAAGGCCTCGTCGACGACGAAACGTAAAGGCATCAAAACTTCTTCGCCTGCTTTGAGTAATTGTCGTGTAAAACAAAAACACTCGGTTTTATGAAAATAGTCTGTTCCCTCGGACGGGGACAAGCTCGGAACAGCTTGAGCAACCATTGGATTAGATGTTGGGTTTCTTGCATAGAAATCGACTTCTATGATTTCACCTGGATGCACCTCAACTTGATAATCCACGGGCTTAAACTCCCACGGCATACTCTCGTTGTTTTGAGTAATGAACTGCACACGCACCTGACGCGATTCGTCCCTCTCTTGAGCTTGAGCTTTCGCTTCCGAATAAGGACCAGACGTTTTTCCGTTCAATCCTGTAATGTCACAGAACACGTCATACAAAGGAACCAAGGCAAAACCAAAACCAAACATCGCGACAACCGCGAATACGGACTTCACTACTGTTCTTTTTGTATTTTGATTTTGCATATGAAGGCTCCCTAATGACTTACTTCACCTCAGGTGGAGTTGAGAAAGTGTGGTATGGCGCTGGTGACGGCACTGTCCACTCTAGCCCCTCAGCCCCTTCCCATACTTGATCCGTTGCAGGTTCACCACTGCGGATGGCTTTAATCACCAAATACAAGAACAGCAACTGCGTCGCCCCGAAAATAAATGCGCCAACAGAAGAGATACTATTAAAGTCAGCAAACTGAAGTGCATAATCGGGAATACGTCGAGGCATACCAGCGAGCCCAAGGAAGTGCATCGGGAAGAACGCCAAGTTCATACCAATAAACGACAACCAAAAATGTGCTTTAGCGAGTGGCTCGCTATACATACGCCCACACCATTTAGGAAGCCAATAGTAGACTGCGGCAAATATCCCAAAGATTGCCCCGGGAACTAACACATAATGGAAATGCGCGACCACAA
>NZ_LWFI01000378.1:0-1292 GCF_001635735.1 Oleiphilus sp. HI0067 | reverse complement strand
TGCATACAGCGTTTGATTTGGATAAGAGTGAGTAATTACAGTTCTCGCTTATAATCTGCTTAATACAAGCTTGCCGGTAATGATTAGGTGTCCATAAAGAAAAGTTCTAAGATGTTCCTTTCTTTTTGAGAAAAGTAGACTTTACTGGCAGTAATTAATTTGGACGTCCTACAAGTTAAGATAATCTTTGGAAGGTAGTACAAACGAAGGAGTTGCAAGAATGCTAATTTTGACGCGCCGCGTTGGTGAAACGCTTATGGTTGGCGATGATGTCACAGTGACTGTGCTAGGAGTAAAAGGTAACCAGGTACGAATTGGTGTAAATGCACCGAAAGATGTGTCTGTTCACCGTGAAGAAATCTACCAAAGAATCCAGAAAGAGAAGTCCGATACTTCGGGTTCTGATGAGTAATTAGGCGAATCGTTTATTCCCTGATCGATCCTCTGAAAAAACAGGAAATAAACGAAATTGGCGCTTGGCATTTAATATTTTTTTGGTATTATACGCCGCGTCTGGAGAGATGGCCGAGTGGCTGAAGGCGCACCCCTGCTAAGGGTGTATGGGTTTACGCCCATCGAGGGTTCGAATCCCTCTCTCTCCGCCATGACACCTTTTTGAAGATACGCGGCTGTAGCTCAGCTGGATAGAGTACCTGGCTACGAACCAGGCGGTCGGAGGTTCGAATCCTCCCAGCCGCGCCACTTCAAACCTACCTTAAGTTGTACCTTGATTTTTATAAGATGCGGCTGTAGCTCAGTTGGATAGAGTATCTGGCTTCGAACCAGGTGGTCGTAGGTTCGAATCCTACCAGCCGTGCCACACCCCTTTTAATCAAGTGTTTCGGTTTATGACCGAACCATTGCGCGGCTGTAGCTCAGCTGGATAGAGTACCTGGCTACGAACCAGGCGGTCGGAGGTTCGAATCCTCCCAGCCGCGCCACTTTCCCCTAATTTGTTTCGAACGACATGACGTGTCGTTATAAATTTTATTATTGGCCTTAGTTTTCAGGGAGGTCAAATCATGAAATTTAAAAATCTATTCAATGTAAGAAGCAATTCGCGCTCAAATAGGGCTGCAAGTCCTCACCTATATTTGCCCACGTATCCTCTGAGTCATTCGCATAAAAGATTGGTAGAGAGGAGTTTGCTCTCCAGCTTGCGTGATGCAACGCAGACGTTTGATAACAAGGTTGATCGAGTTATGGCAGTTTTGTCGACAACCGTTAATAGAGATGTTCAGAGGGATCGAATTAATGACGTGATGGCTACAGGGGCAGGCGCTTTCTTGGAG
>NZ_LWFI01000377.1:0-1149 GCF_001635735.1 Oleiphilus sp. HI0067 | reverse complement strand
CGTTTATGGTGTTGGCTCTGCGTTTACTATTCGTCTACCCATTCTATCCGATCAATAACGGGAGTAACTGTGCAAAACCCTATTCATCAAACCAAACTTTTTCTTCTATTCATTGCCTCAACGCTTATTTTGAGTGCTTGCACTGGAACGCGTCCGAAACAACTTGGAGAAGCGCAAACCTCGTTGCAAGTTTGTCCGAGCTCACCAAACTGCGTCAGCTCTCTCAAGGATGAAGATAAAGACCACTTTATCGAAAGTATTAGCTATACCAATAAGTCTTCGACTCACGAAGCACTGGTAAAAGCGATCAACTCAGACGAATCAGCTGAGCTAATCATCAAAACTGATCAGTACATCTATGCAGAATATACGAGCGCGATCATGCGTTATGTAGATGATGTAGAGTTCTTATTCGACGACAACCAACAACGTATACACGTGCGTTCTGCTTCCCGACTTGGGCATTCTGACTTTGGCGTGAATCGCGATCGAATTGAACAAATTCGTTCTCAGCTTAACGATGGGGCTCTATAACATGTCTCAAAAGGTATTGTTCCTTGGGCTTGGCGTCATGGGCTATCACATGGCAGGCCATCTTTCTCAACGCTTCGAAACATTTGTATTCAACCGCACATCAAGCAAGGCCTCTGAGTGGTCCAATGAATTCTCTGGTACTGTCATTAGCGACTTCACTCAAATTCCGGGAGATATCGCATGCGTAATGACATGTATTGGTGACGACAACGATTTGAGAGATATGTATTTTGGAGAGAATGGCTTACTTGCGGAACTTCCGAAAGGAACACTCGTTATCGACCATACGACCGCGTCTGCTGAAGTCGCCCGCGAATTGCATGAACAAGCTCTTAACCTAGGTATTGATTTCATAGACGCGCCCGTTTCAGGTGGCGAGCAAGGTGCGATTAACGGTCAACTGACTGTTATGTGTGGAGGTGACGACGCCGCTTATGAAAAAGCCGAGGAATTCATCGCAACTTACGCGAAGTCTTGCAAACGCCTAGGCGACATTGGTGCAGGTCAACTTACAAAAATGTGCAATCAGATCGCTATTGCAGGTTTAGTTCAAGGCTTATCGGAATCTATTCACTTTGCACAACAAGCAGGACTCGACCCTCAGTCAGTCATCGA
>NZ_LWFI01000376.1:0-649 GCF_001635735.1 Oleiphilus sp. HI0067 | reverse complement strand
GGTCCACATCTGAGCCCTGATTCAATACTAGTAGACTATCTTTCAACTTACTCATTACCCGAAACGTTTTTTTACACAAATGTTAAATGGGTTCACATTCACATATTTCAATACGTTTAAACCGTCAAATCGGCCTATTTCAACATTATTTTACATCGCAAAGTGTCACCTAACAGTTTGCACCATCAATTCCGTTCTCAGGATTAAATTTGTGAAATTCTGAAAACTGATTTGTGTGATGAGTCAATTTTTTCGTTAGAAGAACTTGACACTGTTTAAAAACCAACCAGAATTAACACGCTGTAACAAATAACACGTTACAGCTTACGAATAAAAATAAAACGCAGCAGGATTATCTAGGTGGTTGGAACTAGACCCTGCAAACGACACGGGAGTCACCTCATGTACCAAGGTAAAGTTAAGTGGTTTAACAACGCAAAGGGATATGGATTTATCGTTGAAGACGGCTGCACTGAAGACCTATTCGCACACTTCTCATCAATTCAAATGGATGGGTATAAAACCTTAAAAGCTGGACAGTCGGTGATGTTTGAAAAACAGCCGAGCAACAAAGGCGTGCACGCTGTAAATATACAGTCAGCAGAAGTCGCACAAAATCAAGTAGCGAATCTTGACGACGAAGTAATTT
>NZ_LWFI01000375.1:0-814 GCF_001635735.1 Oleiphilus sp. HI0067 | reverse complement strand
GTTGGCTAAAAGAGGGAAGGAGACTTTCGCCTCGAAGATGTATTGCATCGGCTGTTTATGAAAAGCGGACATTTCAACGAATATTTTCGAGTCGCACTGTTTCGAAAGAGGGCAAATGAAGTTTCACTCTATTAGCTTGTCAAATAACAATAAAGCATGTGTGAGCATTCTTTTGTTAATTTGCTTAGATCAATTTGAGGGGCAAACAAAACACCTTGATGGGTAAGGTTCTCTATGGTTTGCATAACCACAAAGCTTGCGAGTTTTAGATCCTCACTACTTATTTCATGGGCTCGGCTTTTCAAAAAGCTCTCGGTTAAATTCAGCAATACGCCATCGAGCTCTTCTACGCGAGTGTAGCCGTCTAGTTTGTTTAGCTCTCTTACGAGTACCTGATGTAGCTGCGGTTCTTGCTTATGAGCGTCCATAACCGCATGCACCATGGTTTCAAGCGCTTCTTTCAGGTCAAGAGAAGGCAGCTTTTGTAAAGTAGCCATAATGATTGTGAGCATCTCATCAATATGGCGATTGCCCAATTCAGCAAGAATCGTTTCTTTATTCCCAAAGTATTGATAAATCGAACCAACGCTAACTCCTGCGATTTTAGCAATGTGGTTGGTGTTTAATTTCCCCTGTCCTTCGCTAACTAAAATATGAGCGCTGGCTTCGAGTATGCAATCCACTGTATTAGATGATCGGCTCTGAGCGGGCTTGCGACGGGGCTTTGAGGTGGTTTTATTGACTTTCATGAGAATAAATAAACGCGAGTATTTAATGTGAGTAAATGCTCATATTATAGTGTTCTGTTATCTAA
>NZ_LWFI01000374.1:0-375 GCF_001635735.1 Oleiphilus sp. HI0067 | reverse complement strand
AAGCATCCTTAACCTTATCAAGATGCCCCACAACATCTAACCCACCTTCGGTAGTTAACTCTTCGCGTTTTTCAGGCACCAAGCAAATATGCTCTGGCTTAACCTTTAAAGCGAGATCGACCATCGCATCCGTTACCGCCATCTCCAGGTTCATACGCGTTTGGAGGGTTTCCTTCATCACAAACACATCGCGATCCTGAATATGCCTGCGATCTTCTCTCGGATGAATCGTAATGCCGTCAGCGCCAGCTTCTTCAGCTAGCATCGCAGCCTGGACGGGATCAGGGTAACGCGTACCTCGTGCCTGTCTAAGGGTTGCAACATGATCGACATTTACACCTAACAACACCCTACGCTGTTGACTCATCTTACTCA
>NZ_LWFI01000373.1:0-892 GCF_001635735.1 Oleiphilus sp. HI0067 | reverse complement strand
AACTGAAAGGAACAATTCACTACAACAACCGTTCGGGTGTTCGTGCAACTTGCCCAGACTGCCACGTACCGCACAATTGGACGGACAAGATTGTGCGTAAAATGCAGGCATCGAAAGAAGTGTGGGGTAAGGTTTTTGGAACGATGAATACCCGCGAAAAATTCTTAGAAAAACGTTTGGAACTTGCTCAGCATGAGTGGCATCGCTTGAAGTCGAACAATTCTTTAGAGTGTCGAAACTGCCATAGTGCCGAATCGATGGACTTCAATCGCCAGAGTCCGCGAGCTCAGGCAATGCATTCTAAGTTCCTGATTACGCGAGAAAAAACATGTATCGATTGCCACAAAGGCATCGCGCATAAATTGCCCGATATGTAGGGTGTTGAAGGTTGGCAGTAGCCTAGGACTTCATTAACGAAAATTGGGGTCAGAGTACTTTTACTCTGACCCCATTTTTAACCACAACTAAGAACTTAATCTCTGTAATATACTTGTATCAAATGAAAACCGAATTGGCTTTTAACAGGGCCGTGAATTTTCTTGAGAGGCTGCGTGAAAATTACTTTCTCAATGGGCTTAACAAGCTGACCTTTGCGGATTTCTCCTAGATCGCCACCTTTTTTTTTGGATGGGCAAGTTGAATGTTTCTTGGCGAGTGCCTCAAAAGATTTACCAAGAATCAGCTGCTTTTTTAACTGCTCCGCTTCTTCTCTTGTCTTCACTAGTATGTGCTTTGCCATTGCAGTTGCCACGTTTGTCTCCGGCAGTATATCTCTATCATTGTCTTGAAAATCATCGCGCATTGTACACCTTTCGTATCTAGAGTGTATTTGTCGGCAATCAGTACCTATAATTGCGCGCAAGAAATTATTGTTATGGCGGATAGCCAACAA
>NZ_LWFI01000372.1:0-1120 GCF_001635735.1 Oleiphilus sp. HI0067 | reverse complement strand
CCTTCGCGTGACATTTAAATGACATCTATTTTTGTGTGCTTAAGGAAGAACCACAGTGCTGTCCCCGGGGCACTTAGAGAGATTAGATAATTGCTATTAAGCAAGAAACAGAATCAAGGTTGAATCTTCACTTTTAAGTTTTGAACAAGCTAAGTGAATTTGAGAGATAAAACCTAAGCAAAAGAAAATGTCCCCTTTTTCAAGAAAGGCGATGCTGGTAAATGGCGATATCCAAACTAACTCAAGGTCTCTTAAGCTCTTGAAACAGGCATAGACAAGGGAACTGAACTAAAGTCAGCTTCTGTCTAACTCCATGCATTGCTCTTTAAACAATAGATGATGCGCTTCGCTTAACCTTCGGGCCGACCGTTGGTTGTTCAACGCGCTAAAGCGCTTTTGTGCCGCCTGCGCAGCAATGACGGATTAGAACGAAGCAAAAATCCCGTTGAGCGCGAATGGCAAACTTCGATTATGACTCAATCATTTCCAATGACTTCACCACCTCACGGCAGAATGCAATGACCTCAAAAAACGACTCATAGTCATTGTCTGCAAATTCTAGATGAGCAGAGTTCTTCACAATGACGACATTGGCCTTTTGGTTGACGTAAATAAACTGCCCGTAGATGCCAATCGCATAGAACTCTTGGTCAGCATTTTCTGGAATCCACCATTGATAGCCGTAACCTAAATTGATGTAGGAGTTGTCCCGCTCACCTGGCACAAGATGCGGAGCGTCAGGCGTTACTGAAGCCTTCACCCACGCTTCTGGTATAACCTGCTCATCCTTCCATTTTCCGTTGTTAAGGTAGAGCAATCCAAAGCGCGCGAAGTCACGCGTGCGCATATTCAGCCCGCCGAGTACCATTGGCTCATTTTCATCATCAACAATGTAGTAAGTGCTCGATTCAGGTTCGATTTTCGACCAGAGCTTGTCGTCAAAGTAGTCTGCTATTTCTCTTCCTGTCGCTGCACGCAACACCATTCCTAGTACATGCGTGTCGATGCTGACGTAGTGTAAAAATGTGCCAGGTTCTTTTTCGTTTTTCAGGCTTGCCGCAAAATCATCGAATGATCCGCCTAATGCAAAGGTACGGCCAAAGCGATTAATATCAGAATT
>NZ_LWFI01000371.1:0-630 GCF_001635735.1 Oleiphilus sp. HI0067 | reverse complement strand
TGTAATGCGACCGTTATTGTTACGACCGCCGCTCTTAGACTTTTTCTCTACCAATGGCGCGTAAGGACGGCCTTTATGTAGGTCAGGGTTTACAACCTTAACTACGTGACGGCGACCGGCAGAAGTCGGTTTGGCTTTAACGACTGGCATAACTATCTCCTACCTTATTCAACATCCATAAAGTCGATGTCTTGACCTTCAGCCAAACGAACATACGCTTTACGAATATCTTTACGCTTACCAAGACCGTTACGCGTAAGCTTGGTCTTGCCCTTGATATTTACAGTTTGAACTGACTTAACATCTACGTTAAACAACGCTTCAACTGCTTTCTTGATTTCTGGCTTGCTCGCATCTGGAGCAACCTTGAAACAAACTTGATCGTTTTCTGTAGCCATTGACGTTTTTTCAGAAACGTGAGGGCCTAGAAGCACTTTATAGATACGTTCTTGGTTCATCCCAACATCTCCTCAATCTTTTTCAAAGCAGCTACAGTAACAACTACTTTATCGTGGCCAACCAAGCTAACTGGATCAACACTTGCTACATCGCTTACTTCTACGTTACGCAGATTACGTGAAGCCAAGTAGAGATTTTGTTCAACTTCTTCAGCAACGATCAATGCACCTT
>NZ_LWFI01000370.1:0-987 GCF_001635735.1 Oleiphilus sp. HI0067 | reverse complement strand
TTCACCGCAAGCGTTTGAAGGTCTTCGTATTGCAGATCGTAAGCCTTGGCGTATCGATGCAAACCTTGCAACGCCAGATCATAACGTACCAACAACTGAACGTAGCAGTGGTGTGCAGGGTATTGAAGATCCTGTTTCGCGTATTCAGGTGCAAACGCTTGACAACAACTGTGATGAGTTTGGAATCGTCGAATTTAAAATGCTTGATGAGCGTCAGGGCATTGTGCACGTGGTTGGGCCAGAGCAGGGTGCAACCTTGCCGGGTATGACAGTTGTGTGTGGTGATTCGCACACGTCTACGCATGGTGCGTTTGGTGCGCTTGCGCATGGTATCGGTACTTCTGAAGTTGAGCACGTGCTAGCAACGCAAACGCTTGTTCAAAAGAAAATGAAAAACATGCTTGTTCGCGTGAATGGCAAAGTTGCTCCTGGTATTACAGGTAAAGACATTATTCTTGCGATCATCGGCGAAATTGGTACCGCTGGTGGTACTGGCTATGCGATTGAATTTGCGGGCGAAGCGATCAGTGATTTGAGCATGGAAGGTCGTATGACCATGTGTAATATGGCGATCGAAGCAGGTGCTCGTGCGGGTATGATTGCGGTGGATCAAACGACTATCGATTATGTGAAAGGTCGTACTTACGCGCCAAAAGGTGAGATGTGGGATCGTGCGGTTGAAGCATGGGCTGATCTTCATAGTGACGAAGGCGCGCACTTCGACAAAGTGGTAGAGCTTGATGGCCCAAGCATCGAGCCTCAAGTGACGTGGGGTACTTCACCAGAGATGGTGTTGCCAGTTAGTCATAACGTGCCAAATCCTGCGAATGCGACTGATAGCGTTGAAAAAGAAGGCATTACACGTGCGCTTGAATACATGGGCTTAGAGGCTGATCAAGCCATTACGGATATTCAGCTAGATCGCGTATTTATTGGTTCGTGCACGAACTCGCGCATCGAAGACTTACGCGCTGCGGCGGAAGTTGT
>NZ_LWFI01000369.1:0-689 GCF_001635735.1 Oleiphilus sp. HI0067 | reverse complement strand
CGCTTCAGAATCCAGATTTTGCTCAAGCCGCGCAAGGCATTGCTCAGGATTTACTCGATTCCAACATTAGCGTAGATGACGCGTTGACGCAGCTCGAAGAGGCTCTTAACGACAACGATCCAGATTCTGAGACGACGACTGAAAGTTTTGATGTGATTGTTGAGGAAGCGACTGACCAAGTTGCAGCTGAAGGTGAAGACTTCGATACAAAAACCGTATCTGAAACATTTCAAATGGATGTTACTAGCGTTAATGATGACCCAGATGTCGGTAGTACTATTGAACTTACTATGCAGGAAGATGACTCGCTACTTGTAACGCAACAAGTGTTGCTGGCAAATTCGTCCGATGTGGATGGTGATACGCTCACGGCGTTGAATCTACAGACAGCCAATCCGGAACTGACGATTACAGATAATGGTGATGGGACGTTCACGCTGACACCGGCTGCAAACTTCAATGGCGATCTCGATATTAGTTTCGATGTATTCGATGGTGAAGCGACAGTCGCAGCCAATATCGATTTGACAGTGAACCCAGTGAATGATCTGCCGGTCGCGCAGGATCAGAATTTCCAGATGAACGAAGACGGGACGATCACGCTTACAGATGGGGATCTGTTAACGGGAGCGTCGGATGTTGATGGCGATACGCTGAGTATCTCAGATGTTACATACACAGGTACGGAT
>NZ_LWFI01000368.1:0-1111 GCF_001635735.1 Oleiphilus sp. HI0067 | reverse complement strand
GCAACACTAAGGAATTACTTAATCCGTGTGGAATATGAAAATGTCCACCCAATGGGTATGCGAGTGCATGTACCGCTGCGACGGGCGAGTTAGCAAATGCTTGTCCTGCATAGAGCGCCCCAAGTAACATTTTTTCGCGCGCTTCTAGTACATGGCCATGATGCGTTGCAGTAAAAATATTAGCAGTCAGCAGGCTAAGTGCTTCGCGGGCTAGCATATCTGAGATAGGGTTCTTTTTATGAACGCTGGTGTACGCTTCGATTGCATGTACCATGGCATCGACCCCCGTTGCGGCAGTCACGTGAGGGGGTAAACCGATTGTTAGATTGGCATCAAGCAAGGCTAGGTCGGGTAAGAAAATAGGCGATACCGCGCCCATTTTCGTTGTATCGCCTGTTGTAACGATGGCAACCGGCGTGACTTCAGAGCCCGTGCCTGCAGTTGTAGGAATTTGGATTAGTGGAAGTCGTATTCCTTTGGCATTTCCAACGCCGTAAATATCGTCAAGGCTTTGTGTACATTGAGGATGTGCTAATAATGCGATGAGCTTTGCAACGTCCATGGAGCTCCCGCCCCCAAAGCCAATAATGACATCAACGGATAGTTTTTTAGCCTGTTCTATGGCTCTTAGTACGACTTCTTCTGCGGGGTCTGGTTCTACTTCGCTGAAAAGGGTGTAAGAGATCTTGTTTTGTTCAAAACTCGCTATAGCTTTATCGAGCAAACCAAGTCGTTTGATGTCGAAATCTGTAACGATCATTACATGGTTATAGCCATGCTCGACACAGAGTTCACCTAGGTTGTCTGTTAGGCCGTTACCACACCTAATGTGCTGGCTAGTGGAAAAAGTAAAGCTGTTCAAATTGGCTCTCCGGTCGTTTGCTATGTTTGTTTTGCGGGAAGCTCGTCGTCTATTGATTGTCTTGGTGCGTATCCTCCATATCCTACAACAAGTCGTTCGTTATAAAGTATTGATCTGAAAAAATAATAGGAGCAACGCGCATGTATAAAACAATCAGTTATGTCATAGATGCTGACGGCATTTTAACGATTACTCTAAATCGTCCAGAGCAAATGAATTCATTTACCGTTGAGATGAGTGGTGAGCTTC
>NZ_LWFI01000367.1:0-724 GCF_001635735.1 Oleiphilus sp. HI0067 | reverse complement strand
CAGCAACACCTTAGTGACAGCTGCAATATTCCAAATTGATGAAGACAACCGCGTCACCGATACAGATCCTGCGAACTTCAAAGTCATCGACGCTTCGTACGAAGGCGCTGAGCTTTCTGTTCAGCATCAAATTGAAGACATCCATATCCAAAGCTCTTATACCTATTTGGATACTGAGCAAAAGCAGACAGGTGCTAGCAAACTAAAAGTACCGAGTGTCGCAGATGAGATGGCAAATACATGGATCTCGTATATTCCTAGCGGCGGCGTACTAAATGGCTTCCGAGCAGGTATTGGAGCTCGCTATATTGGTAACACAGTGAGTGATACCAACATATATGAAACAGCAGGATATACCCTATATGACGCTATGCTTGGGTACCGTTTTGCTGACGTGGATCTTCAATTGAATGTATCCAACCTAACTGATAAAGAGTATATTGTTGGTGTGTCGGACCAAGATCTTGGCGCGTCAAGCTATAAAGGCCCTGAACGCTATGCTAGCTTAACGGCTAAATATCTATTCTAAGGTAATAGCTATTCTCAATTAGAAAGCGCCAATCGGCGCTTTTTTCGTCTTGACCAAGTGAAAATCTAAGGCAGCCTCAAGGCTACCCTACTCCATTTCACGTCTTCTTTGTTGGGTAAAATGCTGTCTTGATTATCGATACGCAGTGCAATCTCAAAACCTAGAATTTGCGCTTCTTCGCAAAGCGTACTCACA
>NZ_LWFI01000366.1:0-703 GCF_001635735.1 Oleiphilus sp. HI0067 | reverse complement strand
GGGCGTTTAAATTCAGTTGAAGAGTTTGAAAATATTATCTTGCGCTCAAATGAAGACGGTTCATCCGTTTACATGCGAGATGTATCCTCCGTTGAACTCGGTGCATCGAGCTATGTCTCAGAGGGTCTTTATAACGCTGCGCCTGCTGCGTTGCTCGCAGTTTATCGGGCACCTGGTGCAAATGCGCTTGAAATTAAAGAAGGTGTTCAAAATGTTCTTGATAACTTAAGTTCACGTTTCCCTGAGGGCATTGAGGCTACTATCCCTTATGACACTACCACTTTTATCGTAAGCTCTATCGATGAGGTATTCGATACGCTGTACGAAGCAATCTTTCTCGTTTTAGTCGTTGTATTTTTGTTCTTACAAAATTGGCGCGCTGTCGTTATTCCTATGGTCGCTATACCTGTATCTTTGATTGGTACTTTTGCAGTGATGCTTTATATGGGGTTTTCGATCAATACCATTAGTTTGTTTGGAATGATTTTGGCAGTTGGGATTGTGGTCGATGATGCGATTATCGTGGTCGAGAATGTAGAACGACATCTGCATGATGGATTGTCTCCTGTTGATGCGACGGTTTTGTCGATGAAAGAAGTGACTGGGCCAATTATCGCTACCACTCTTGTATTGATGGCAGTCTTTATCCCGGTTTCACTCATGCCGGGTATTTCTGGACAAATGTACAATCAGTTTGCGATCA
>NZ_LWFI01000365.1:0-461 GCF_001635735.1 Oleiphilus sp. HI0067 | reverse complement strand
CTCAATCCCTCCCGGGTCGAGTTAATAACAAGTGCATCGGCTCCGTAGAGAAATCGTCGCGCGTTATGTTGGTGGCCGATAAGCTTAATATGTTCTGACTCGTATTCTTTTAACGCTTTTTTTTCTGGGCCATCGCCAACAATGATTAGATTAACGGGCAAAGTCTGGCAGGCTTTCATCACGTTTGAATATGCTTTGACCTTTGCAAGCCTTCCAATGCAAATCAGTATTGGCCAATCAGGGGTCAAATCATAATTGGCTATTAGTTCGGCCCGCAAGATGCCTGAATCCCCGCTAAAAAGATCTATGCCATTCTCAATGCAGGTGCTGGTGACGGCTTGTTTTTGTAGTTGTGTTTGAATGTCACGACTAACTGCGATCACTGCATCAACGTGTTTCACTGAAGGATAGTTTTCTTTGAAACCGTGGATAGTGACAAGTTTTTTGATGCTTCTAGAGAG
>NZ_LWFI01000364.1:0-981 GCF_001635735.1 Oleiphilus sp. HI0067 | reverse complement strand
CTTTCGTGCCATACATGTGTAGCGTCCATGAAGTATCAGCCAGTGGTGAGCATCCACAAGAAATTCTTTTGGAATAACGCGTAATAAGCGCTTTTCGACTTCCAGTACATTCTTGCCCGGAGCGATCTTCGTTCTGTTTGCTACTCGGAAAATATGTGTGTCGACCGCCATTGTAGGATGGCCAAAGGCTGTATTAAGTACAACGTTAGCGGTTTTTCTTCCAACGCCAGGGAGTGCCTCTAGGGCTTCGCGATCTTCAGGTACTTCTGAGTTGTGTTGAGAAATGAGCATCTCACATGTCTTGATGACATTTTCTGCTTTAGCATTAAATAGGCCGATGGTTTTTATATAGTCCTTTAAGCCATCTACTCCCAGCGCGTATATTTTTTCGGGAGAGTTTGCGACAGGAAAGAGTTTGTCAGTTGCTTTGTTAACGCCTTTATCGGTCGCTTGGGCAGATAAAATGACAGCAATAAGTAACTCGAAAGGAGAGCTGTAATTCAGTTCTGTTTCAGGTTTGGATTGTCGTTTCGAAAGCGTGTGAAGATCTCTGTGCGAATGCTTTTGTTCATTGTTAAAACAATTCTTGGTGTTTGTAATTAAAGTCAGCTAGTATAACTAAGGAAGCCTTAAAAACACGGCTATTTTTATGACATTGGGCATCTAGAATGCTTGTTTGTACATACCTATATCCACGTTTTGAGCGTTTCAATTACGTTATATATTCAGGAATAGGTTATGTCAGAAAGAGTTACAGGTAAGGTTAAGTTTTTTAACGAGTCAAAAGGCTTCGGTTTCATCGAGCAAAACGGCGGTCCAGACGTTTTTGTTCACTTTAGTGCAATCCAGTCTGAAGGCTTTAAAACCTTAGCTGAAGGCCAAGAAGTTGAGTTCACTGTAGGCCAAGGTCAAAAAGGCCCACAAGCTGAGCAGGTTGTTCCTAAGTAGGACATAACCCGATCGAAATTCTACGAACCCGCT
>NZ_LWFI01000363.1:0-1100 GCF_001635735.1 Oleiphilus sp. HI0067 | reverse complement strand
GCTTGGACTAGTTCGAATACAACGCTTGCAACATTGAATTTACGCATACCGGGTCGCGTGGATTCAGACCCAACATTTGCTGGGCTCCTGCCCGATACTACTGATATTTCGGCATCATTGGGCGGCGTAGATAGCAATATAGCTGTACTCACCGTAACAAACGCAACGCCTACAGCACTCCGTATCGTGCCGGGTGATAGCGACTTGCCACTTAGGGTCGATGCAAATTATGAAGCAATGCTCGACTATTCGAATCAGACAACGCTTAATGTGACAGACCAGGTAGTCTGGTCATCGAGCAATCAAGAGATTGCTTCTATAAGCAATTCACCGAGTAATGAAGGCCGTGTGCATACGGTTAAGACCGGCACTACGGTCATAACGGCCAAATATATTGATGGCACCCTAGATTTGTCTGACTTTGTAAATCTTGATGTCACGAGTGATTACGTAACGTTTATAACTCCGAGTTGCGAGCCTTCCGATCTATTAGTAGGTGATTTTGCAACATGCTCTTGCACCGCTAATTTGTCAGGGGGAGGTAAGTTCGATTGCACACCCTTTGCTAACTTCACGCCAACACCTGGCGGCTTAGCTTTATTTGGTAGCGATTCATCAGATCGAAATATTGCGGAAGCCATTGCGGCAGGTAATGTAAATGTTTATATCGAGTTTAGTAATTCTAGTGGGAATGCTAGCCTCAGAATAGAGTAGAAGGGTATCTAATGCTGACCTTTTTATACAGTTTTCAGGAGATCTGGCATCACTTGAAATCTAGCTTGTGAGAGTAGTTCGATTTAAATATAAATCCGGCATCAACTTTACTGACAATAAAAAGGACTTACCAAAATGCGATCTAGACTAAATACAACCATGGTTGTCGTGCTCTGTTTTCTTTGTCCAAGTGTGTTTGCTTGTACCGGAATCATATTGCGGGCACTTGATGGAACAGCCGTTCCGGCGCGTACAATGGAGTTTAGTTTCGATGTGCACTCAAATATCCTAGTCGTTCCAGCAGGCACAAAAATTGAAAAACTCATTATGGACGAGAATCTCACTGGTGGCACTTATGTGACTAAGTATGGCGTGGTGGGAGCCAA
>NZ_LWFI01000362.1:0-655 GCF_001635735.1 Oleiphilus sp. HI0067 | reverse complement strand
GAGTATGGCGGTCAGTCTGTGTACCATATTCATCTGCATATTCTTGCTGGTAAGCCTTTAGGTTGGCCACCATACACCGATACGCTTAAGGTCTAGTCATACCGACCTTCTCATAGTTTGATGAGTTGGTGTTTTTGCTGAGTTGAAGGGATGCCTTAGCTGAATGCTGTGCTTCAATCGCATCCCAAATATCCAGAGCAAGCGCCGAATGTGCATCGTAAAATTGATGCGAAAACATTAGGTAATATGGGCGCTGCATGAAGGGCTTATTTAGCTTTTCTATCATAGCCTCAATATGCGGTGATTTTGAGATTCGTGTGTCACTCATTGTTTCAATATCTATCCAAGCATCGATTCGACCTCGATAAAGCATTTCTAGCCCGCTTGATTGCGTCGTGACTTCAACCACATCTAGACCTAAAGCTTTTAAGTCGTCAATGACGGCATAACCAATCACGGCACCGATCTTAATGGTATTGTCTGAAAATCTATCTCCGTTCCACGATAGAGTCTTATCTTTGCGTTTATAGATGACATAAGACTGACTCATGATTTGTTTCGTGGGGTCAGGGCTCCCCTCTGAGGTTAGATATTTACCAAAAGCTTCACGTTCTTTTTTATAGCTGGAGTGGAACACGCCATCCGCTTCGCCGTC
>NZ_LWFI01000361.1:0-867 GCF_001635735.1 Oleiphilus sp. HI0067 | reverse complement strand
ACAAGCAGACCAGTCTTGTCATGTCGAAAAGCTAGATAACGGAGATCTTAGCGTGCGGTTTGACACCCCCCAACGAGCCATTACCCCAGGCCAATCGGTTGTTTTCTATATTGAAGATCGTTGCCTCGGCGGTGGGATCATTGCATCTACTAGTAGCGAGCCTAACGATGAGCTTAACTAACGATCAGAATAAGGCACTGGCACTATCTGGCTTATTCGAATGCTGCGTATTGGTAGATAGCATTGCGCGCAATGGCTCTTGTGATCACGATGCACAAAACGTGTTGATTGAATCGCTTTTCAACACGAACCCCAATGATGCACAAGATATCTATTCTGACTTGCATGCTCTTAAAAAAGGGCAACAAGCTTTACTAGGCTGCTTAGGAGAATCAGGGGTCGATGCAAACCCACAAGTACTCCGTTACGCACTAGCGCTTTTACATCTGCAACAAAAGCTAAGCAAACAAAGCGATATGCTTTCCTTGATAGGAAATAAACTCGAGCTAGCGTCTAATCAAGTATCTCACTTTGGCATTGATCACGAGAACGTCATCGCGAATTTGGCTTCTACTTACCAAGAAAGCATTAGCACATTTAATATGCGTATTCAGGTATCTGGCCATGCCCGTCATCTGCAAGTGGAACACAACGCCGCAAAGATTCGCGCATTACTTCTTGCAGGTATTAGATCCGCAACATTATGGCGACAACTCGGCGGTCATCGTTGGCAATTTCTGTTTGGTAAAGGAAAGATCCGCAAGGCAGCCAAGTCGCTAAATTCCATCCTGATATAAACCTCTTACTTCTAAGTTTCGTCACCTAATTGTTTGTAGTAAACTCGCGGCCTTTCTAAAGCAGGTACGA
>NZ_LWFI01000360.1:0-802 GCF_001635735.1 Oleiphilus sp. HI0067 | reverse complement strand
GTGCCATGAGCCTAAAGATTTATTCAAAGCGTTTTTTGATCCAAGTTCTGCAGACAATGCAGGTAATAATCTTTCCAAAGATGATGAGTTTGGAAATCAAAGTGCTTCTTTTACCTCTCGAATCAATGTCACAGGTAGAGTACCTTTTAGCTTATATTTTGAATACGCGGGTGAAGATACATCCGTCAATAAATTTTATCGTTTGGGTAATGCGGCTTTGATGGGGGGGGCTTACTTTCCCGCCCTGTTCAGTGATCTGGATCTTACGATTGAGCATGCTGAATGGCAGAATGGATGGTATGTCCACCATATTTATCAAGACGGAAGTGTGTCGGGCGGTAACATAATTGGCCATGCCGCTGCAGATCAAAGAGAGTCTGGCGATGGAGTAGGAGGGAGAGCAACAACCTTGTCCTCAAGTTGGCAGTACCATGCTGGACGAATGTTATACATGCAAGTTCAATCAATCCAACAAGCGTCTTATTCAAACCAGAATTATGATCATGCCCTCGATGTTTTGATACGACATTCTTTTGCCGCCAAGGAAGCGCTTTGGGGCATAGAGGGGCGTTCCGGGAAGAATGTATGGGGTGATGATTATTATTCGATTGGAGCATTTACGCGATGGTGATGTACGGACTAATTAGCTTTGTGTTGCTGCTGTTTTCACCTGTACTTTACTCTATGGATGAGTTCACTTATTCCTTGAATGCGGGTGGAGCCTCAAGTCAGGTAAAGATCTTGCTCAATGGAGGTGATAATGCGCCTGCAAGCACAAGCGATTGGGATGCGGCCTTGCTGT
>NZ_LWFI01000359.1:0-736 GCF_001635735.1 Oleiphilus sp. HI0067 | reverse complement strand
TTGCCTCAAGCATGGCCCGAAATTCAGCCATTTCGGCTTCCATCATTTCTGGCGTCTCCAAAGTGACGCGTCCTAGTTTGCCGCTCCGTAAGTCTTGTAAAAAAATCGTTGCTGCTTGGTGAACATCAACCATACCACCACTTTTTAGACAACCACGTTTTTTACCGATAAGTTCAAGCAATTCATACTCGTCACTTCCAAACTCACTTAAACCATAGCGATCTTTTAAAGCATTTGGATAAAGCACTCTGAACTCTTTTAAACATTCCCATGCAACATCTTCATATTCCATCGCTGTATCTTTTACGGCGCCGGTGCTCGCCAAACGATATCCACACGTTGCGGGTTCAAGCTTTGGCCATAAAATACCGGGGGTATCGGAAAGGGTAATGCCATTATCGAGCTTAATTTTTTGCTGTCTTTTCGTCACAGCAGGTTCGTTACCGACCTTAGCGATTGTTTTTCCAGCCAAGCTATTGATCAAGGTCGACTTCCCTACATTCGGGATACCCATGATCATCGCACTAATACCTTTATCGCTATCGACTTTATGAGGAGCGAGTTTGCGACAAAGGTTTGCGATCATCTTAATTTTGCCGTCAGCGGTGGCACTCAATGCCAAACTTTTTACCGCATTATCTTTTTCTAAATGCGCTTGCCAAGCTTCGGTGACTTTTGGGTCGGCAAGATCAGCCTTATTAAGAAGCTTAATCACTGGCTTCTCACCGCGCAGATT
>NZ_LWFI01000358.1:0-986 GCF_001635735.1 Oleiphilus sp. HI0067 | reverse complement strand
GATGCATTCACTTTGACGGGAGAGGATCCAGAGGGTGTTTTTCCAGCGATTCTTGGTCATGAGGGCGGCGGTATTGTTGAAGCTGTTGGTGAGGGCGTAACTTCTGTAGCGGTCGGTGATCATGTCATTCCGCTCTACACGCCAGAATGCCGCGAATGTAAGTTTTGCTTATCCGGTAAAACAAATCTGTGTCAAAAAATTCGTTCTACGCAAGGTCAAGGTTTGATGCCTGACGGCACAACTCGTTTCTCGAAAGACGGCGAAAAAATCTATCACTACATGGGTACGTCGACCTTTTCTGAATACACGGTACTCCCTGAGATTTCACTGGCTAAAGTCAATAAAGAGGCCTCTTTGCATGATGTCTGCTTGTTAGGTTGTGGCGTGACAACGGGCATTGGAGCGGTGATGAACACTGCAAAAGTTGAAGAAGGGACAACCGTTGCGATTTTTGGTCTAGGCGGTATCGGATTATCAGCAATTATAGGTGCGCAACAAGCTGGTGCCTCGCGCATTTTGGCGATTGATATTAATGAATCTAAGTTTGATCTTGCGGAAGAGCTGGGCGCAACAGATTGCATTAATCCAAAGAATTACGATAAGCCGATTCAAGATGTGATCGTCGAGCTAACAGATGGTGGCGTAGATTATTCCTTTGAATGTATTGGGAATGTTGATGTGATGCGTTCGGCGCTTGAGTGCTGCCATAAAGGTTGGGGCGAGTCTGTGATAATCGGTGTGGCAGGTGCTGGCCAAGAGATCAATACACGGCCTTTCCAGTTAGTAACGGGCCGCGTATGGCGTGGTACGGCTTTTGGTGGAGTGAAAGGCAGAACTGAACTCCCTGACTATGTTGAAAAGTATCTTGCTGGGGATATCCCGCTCAAGAAATTCATTACACATAAAATGGAACTGGGTGAAATTAACGAAGCGTTCGACTTAATGCATGAAGGCAAAAGTATTCGTTCTGTGGTGCATTTTGAACC
>NZ_LWFI01000357.1:0-5866 GCF_001635735.1 Oleiphilus sp. HI0067 | reverse complement strand
GATTAATTGTTACAGTCATTGACGTCGTTGCACTATTGCTATCGACTTGGCTGCTATCATCGGGATCAACATCTTCATTATGAATCGTGACCTGCAGAACGATATCGCTTAGATGGCCTATTGCTGGCGTGATCGTGAGACCGGCAAGCTCAGCGGCTGTCAACGTCCAGCTACCATCTCCATTGTCAGTGCCAGCAGATAACGTAGCATCTAACGGCACATCGCTGATAGTGTAACCAGTAACTGACTCAGAACCGTCGTTATCTGCTAGGCTACCAGTGATATCCAAGGCAATAGCACTATTCTCATCACCATTTACATCACTCGCACTCACCGCAGGCGCATCAGCGACTGCTTCCAAAGTAACTTCTACCGAACCATTATAAACTTCACTAACATCGCCCTCTGTGAACGTTACTGCAGTCGTTAATGTAAAGTCATCGCTGGAATGTTCGACTGGCGTAAGGCTCAAACCGTCAAGATCAGCGGGATCCACTGTCCAGGTGCCATCACCGTTATTCGTACCCGCTGACAAAATCGCTCCAGTTGGCACACCACCGATCGTGACACTGCTCATTGTTTCATTAACATCAATGGGAGTTAATGGACCCAATTCAAGATCAAAAACTGCGTCTTCTGCTACAGTGACAGCCCCCGTCAGTGGATCACCGTCAGCACTAGGGTTCGATGGATCGATTGGATCAGTCGGATCGACTGGGTCAACCGGGTTAGGACCATCAATTACAATTGGATCATCAATTCCAGAATCGTCCAACATCGAAACAATCAATTCGCCTGAGTGAGACAGCTCAGAAATCAAATAGGTATCTGGATCAGTATCCTTAATATAAGCTGTCACGGTGATTGATATCGGATCAGCTAAAATTCCATCAGGAATGAATCTTAGATCAACGAGTTGATCAACAGTAAGCGACCAGCGACCATCTCCTAAATCATGCCCTGCTGACAAAGATGAACTCTGTGGAATATTAGACAGAATTACCTCGCTAACCTGCTCTGAACCGTCATTATCGGCGAGAGCAACATCGATCTGTAAAGGAATCTCATTGTCATCATTTATCTCTCCGGAAAGCAATGTAAGCGTCGGCACATCTGCTTCTGGGTCGACGTACACCGTCAGTGTCGAATCCGTTACTTTTGAAGAAATAACTCCGGTGTCAGGATCAGTATCTTGTGAATGAACGCTAACACTGAGGGTAAAATCACTACTACTATGAATTGGGGGAGTAATCATAAAAGTATTCACATCCGACCAACTATTAGTATCCGCTGTAAGGGTAGCACCACCCGGAATATCGCTGACGCTGACTAGGGTAAAGGTCTCTGATCCATCTGTATCAAGCAAACCAATATCCATTTGAAGCGGAATAGTGTAGTCCTCAAATAAGCGAGTAATTTCAGTATCAAGCAAAACATCATCCGCCACTGCATTGATTTCAACCGAAACTTCTCCCGTAAATACCTCAGTTGTAGTGCCTTCACTAATTGTCAAAGCAGTACCAAGAATTACATCTGCGCTGCTGTCCGGGGAGGGAGTAAATATCAGCCCATCAACATCAGACAATGGTACCGACCAATTACCGAAACCGTTATTAATACCTGCACTCAAATTCGCCAATAAAGGTACATTGCTGATAGTTAAAGACGATAACGTCTCATCACTGTCCGCAGGTGTAATCGGACCAAGTTCTAACGCTACTGCCGTGTCTTCATCAGTGCTAACACTGCTATTAAGTGGATCGCCAAGCAGACCATCAATCACAGACGTATCGTTGAAACTCACTGCTAAATCGGCCTCTATATAAGCGCTGTCCTGTGCTCCTGTGTCACTATCAGTGTCAGTTATATGAATCTGCACCGAGAGTACAAAATCATTATCGTCATCCGTGGCAGGTTGCAGGGTCAGTCCAGTCAATTCGGCTTCCGTTAAGTGAACACTTCCATCCAACTGTGCAGAACCAGCAGATAGTGTTGCCCCCTCTGGCAAGCCTGTAATAACGATATGATCGATCTGTTCAGATCCATCCATATCAACTAACGCGGGCGTTATATTCAGTTCGACGGACTGGTTAATTGACGTTTGAGCATCATAGACGGTCAGCTGTGGTTGATCTGCTTGGGCGCGAATATCAACCTCGACACTGTCACTCAATGAGGGATGATTGATATCGTCAGTAGTGACATCAACTGTAAGCGTAAAGTTATCATCTTGGTGCTCAATTGGCGTCAAGGTCAATCCGACTAGCTCAGCCTCTGTTAACGACCAAACGCCACCACTCTGATTTACACCGGAAGATAGCAGCACACCTTCAGGCACACCACTAATAGTGATGCCCTGAACCACTGCTGTTTCGGATGCCCCCTTATAAACAACAATATTAAGAGCCATTACTGTATCTTCCACCTCACTGATACTGCTGGCAGAGACCGACACACCATGGTCGCAGAGAGTCGTTATTGATAGTGTTGTCGATGCTGAAGCTTGAGTATCGCTCTCGCTGGCAACTGCATTAACTAATAGATCGTAACTGCCATTAAAGCCTTCTGGGTGGGATATTTCGAGATTGCCCAAATCAAAACCTGTAAGTAGTGCTTGAGAAATACCGTCGATTACCATCACCTCAGCAGTGAGGGCTCCGTCCGTCACTATAGATCCTACGGGCAGGTCCAATAACATTACAGACAGAGTTTCTGAGCCATCGATATCAACCAATGAAGCCTCTGCATTCAGACCATAATTAGCGCAATTTTCAACAACCAAAGCTGCATCAGGAAGTACATCAACGACCACAGTGGCTACTGATACATTAAACCCATCGGATATCGTTACTTGATAACTGTCTCGACCGAGAAAACCATCTACTGGAGTGTATGTGAATGTGCCGTCACCATTATCAAGAACAGCTCCGTTACTGCCCTGAGTAAATGATTGAACGATAAGAATGTCACCCTCCGCATCTGTGGCTGTAGTAATGACATTATCTGAATCTATACTCCCTTGGTCGATGCGCATAGACTGCTGCTGATCCAAGAGTGACGGAGCCCAATTCGATGGTGCCATCGAGATAGTAAAATCTGACTCAGCATTGTGATTTTGAATACCAATCGAGCCATCGTTCAGTAATTCTCCGAAGTCATAAGCTGTTTTTACAACACCATCTACTACAATGGACGCGACGCTGCCATCTACGACCAATGTCATCGCATTTGGCTCACCAACAGTAATTGTTTCCGGAACAAAGGTGTCAGCGACGATATCGCTATTTTCAATACCGTTTTCAATCTGATTGAACTCCCAACCTTGTTTACCAACACGCATGTAAGCGGCTTTATAATTATTAATATCGACATAATCAAAGATTATGGCCCCATTTTTATACTCCGGCCCCGGCAGGTTATATGTTGCGACCGTGGTCTCTAGTTGAAAAGACTCAGCCAAGGTACCGGCAAATCCTATCAAAGCTGTCGCTCGATCAGCACCGTCACTAATTGAGTTAATCGCGAAACTCTTACCCTCGAACTCCCATTCTTTTGCCTGGACTGACACGAAATGTGGATTACCGTCAAAAACTGCTGAAGAGAATGAAAAAAGGTCGATATCGTTAAAATAGACGGTAGCACTCTCTCCGTTACCAAGATCTATCGAGGCTATTCCGGCAATTTGATCGATCGTAACTTGCTCGGATATGTAGTTAGAGAAATCAAGTGTATCGTTTCCGCCGCCGCTATTGATGGTAAAGCTATCCCCATCCTCAAGTTGCCCAAACGAATAGGTATCATCACCAGGACTGCCAGTGACCTCATCTAAGTCATAGTAATCACCCTCAACCCCATCCGCGATAATCTGGAAATCATTATCCGTCAAGTCGATATTAATTGGATTAGCGCTACTACTCATATCGAGCTCGCCACTTACTGGCTCAGGAGGCACCTCGAGACTAAAATAGTCAATGATATTTACCAGCGGTTGGTCAGCAATACCTGCAACATTCACGACGCCTGGTACGCTGAGCTGATTACCATTATTATCAGTGATGGTAACAATGAATCCCATTTCACCATCAAGATGCAAAGTTGGCACAAATTCAAAACTGCCATCACTAAGGGGACTGACAGTCGCTTGGCTTGGATCATCCAATACCATCTCGTCAATTGAGATCACCTCGGTATCAATATCCGCTGTGTCAATCGTAAGAATATTATCCTCATCAATGGACGCGCTGAATAACGGCACGACATTCACATCGAATTCAACAACGCTACTAGCGGATGTTGTCAACATCGATTCTGCATCGGTATCTTCGCTGTTCACCGTTAAGGTAAGGCTGAAATTACCGCTATCACCGGGTGCAGAAGTGAGAGTTAGATCCTCTAGATCAGACTTTGTAAGTGTATAGCTACCGTTACCCAAATCTATTCCTGCGGACAGCGTTGCCCCACTGGGCAATCCACTCAAAGTCAATGAACTAAACAACTCACTACCATCAAGATCAATCAGATCCGCAGATAGGTTAAGCTCAATGGGAGTATCAACCAATCCTAATGCATGCTCGGCTGTGACGTTAGGTGCATCTGCCTCAGCCTCAACGTTGATCATAAAGCTAGCTTGTGTCTCGAACTGGCTGCTCGATAGATCATCATCATCTTGATCAACAGTAGTAACAACAACTGTTATAGTATGGTCCGCACTATCATGCTCTACGGGAGTAAATGTTAAGCCTACTAAATCATCGGCAGTGAGTATCCATTCGCCATTACCCATATCAATGCCAGCGGATAGTTGCGCTCCAAGAGGGACATTCAATAACATAATGTCTGCAATTGTTTCGTCACTACCGGCAGTCACAGCCACCGAAATATCAAGAGCAATTGCGCTATCCTCTACTCCATTCACATCGTTAGCGACAATTATCGCTGTGTCAGCAACCTCGTTAACAACAACAGTCAGCGTGTCACTTGTCTCAGCTTTAGAAATCAGGCCAGTGTCGCTATCAATGTCATCAATAAATGTAGTAATGGTTAATGTAAAATCATCACTACTGTGTGGAGGAGGAGTAATGGTTAAGCCTGTCAAATCAGACCCCGACACCTCCCAAATGCCTTCACCACGATCAATGCCTTTATTCAATTGCGCACCCGCAGGAACGCCGGCCAACTCGATATGGGTTATTTTCTCTGAACCATCTTCGTCAATCACATCAGTGCTAACTAAAAGCGCTATAGCCGAATCCTCATCGCCCTCAACGTCTTCAACAGTCAATGTTGGTGTATCAGCTACTGGATCTATATAGATAGTGTGGAGCAACGTTTGCTGTACTTCACTTGTTAGTCCCGTGTTCGGATCAGTATCAGTCAACGTAAACTCGATGCTCAACACAAAATCATCACTACTGTGCTCAGGCGGAATGATCTCTAGACCTTGCCATTCAGCAGCGGTCAATATCCATGTACCGTAACCGTCATCATAACCTGCAGAGAGCTGCGCGCCTGAGGGCAAATCGCTGATTGCCACTGCACTAATAGCCTCCGATCCGTCAAGATCATCCAGCTGAACAGACATCTGTAGAGGGATAGCATAGTCTTCAAATAACCTTGTAATGTCTCCCTCAATACTCAAGCTATCCACGACCGCGTTAACCTCAACATCCATCGTCGACAAGGTCTCAGACGTACTCACCTCTCCTGTCTCAGGATCGACATCTGCCACGCTCGCCAACACCGATAAGCTGAAGTCTTCGCTATCATGCAACGGTGGCGTAATCGTTAGACCGACCAACTGATCGACACTTAAGGTCCAGCTATTATCACCGTTATCAACGCCAGCTGATAACGTCGCACCCACTGG
>NZ_LWFI01000356.1:0-1238 GCF_001635735.1 Oleiphilus sp. HI0067 | reverse complement strand
TTTCGAAAGCAGGGATTGCAGCGAAGGACATTAAGGGAATCGGTATCACTAACCAACGAGAAACGACGATAGTTTGGGATCGAAAAACCGGTCGAGCTATTTATAACGCGATTGTATGGCAAGACCGACGTACAGCGTCTATCTGTTCTAAACTGCGCTCTAATTATGATGAAGGAACACTGCGTGACAAAACAGGGTTACTGTTAGATCCATATTTTTCTGCGACAAAAATTGCTTGGATCTTAGATAATGTCGATGGCGCTAGGGTATTGGCAGATCAGGGTGATTTGGCTTTTGGTACGATTGATAGCTATTTGCTCTGGCGGCTTACTGATGGAGAGGTGCATGCAACGGACGCCACAAACGCTTCTCGAACCAATCTTTTCAATATCATAGATCAGCAATGGGATGACGAATTACTAGCGTTATTTGACGTTCCTAAATCAGTTTTACCCGAAGTAAAAGATTGTGGTGCTGACTTTGGTGTCTGCAGTGAAGAGTGGCTTGGCGCACCAGTTCCAATACTTGCGATGATCGGTGATCAGCAGTCGGCTCTTGTTGGACAAGCATGTTTTGATAAAGGCATGTTGAAGAGTACCTATGGTACAGGTTGCTTTGTGATTCTCAATACCGGAGACACGGCCCTTCGCTCAGATAATAAGCTGTTATCAACGGTGGCTTATCGTTTCAATGGTGAAGTGGTCTATGCCTTGGAAGGGAGTATCTTTGTTGCTGGTGCTGCGGTGCAGTGGTTAAGAGACGGACTTGGCGTCATTGAAAATGCACATGAATCGGAAGCGATTGCGACAGAGGTCGGTTATCAAGATGCCTTATATGTGGTTCCGGCTTTTACAGGTCTAGGAGCCCCTTACTGGGACCCTGATGCGCGCGGGGCGGTATTAGGACTTACACGTGACACTGGGGCCAACGAAGTCGTCACTGCTGGTTTAGAATCTGTCGCGCACCAGACGAATGATTTATTAGAAGCGATGATTCGCGACGGTGCTCATGTTGAGAGTTTGCGCGTGGATGGAGGCATGATCGTGAATGACTGGTTCGCCCAGTGTTTATCTGATTTATGNAATGTGCCTGTAGAGCGTCCTGAAATAGTTGAAACAACCGCGTTGGGAGCAGCATATATCGCAGCGGTTCAAGCAGGGCTTTACAGCTGTTTAAATGACGTTGCGAATAAATGGAAGTTAGAACAGCGATTTGAGCCAAACTTAGACTCGAGTGAA
>NZ_LWFI01000355.1:0-769 GCF_001635735.1 Oleiphilus sp. HI0067 | reverse complement strand
ACAGATGTTATTTTTAATGGTTCTACACATCGTCAGCCGGTAGGAAAGGCCTCTATTGAGTTGCTATTTGACAATAGTGAAGGGCCGTTGGTTGGTGAGCATGCAGCATTTACTGAAATCTCTATCAAGCGTCAGGTCACGAGAGAGGGTGTATCTCAATACTACCTAAATGGCGCAAAGTGTCGTCGTCGAGATGTAACGGATATCTTTCTCGGTACAGGCATGGGGCCTAGAAGTTATGCCATTATTGAACAGGGAATGATCTCCCGCTTGATCGAGAGTAAGCCCGAAGAGTTGCGCGTTTATCTAGAAGAAGCTGCAGGTATCTCCAAGTACAAGGAAAGGCGGCGAGAAACCGAAAATCGAATGCGCCGGACCACTGAAAATTTGGATCGACTAACGGATATTCGAGAGGAGTTGTCTAAGCAACTCGAAACACTCAAGCGTCAAGCGAATGCTGCTGAACGATACAAAGGGTTCAAGGCAAATGAACGTGCGCTGAAGGCAAAAATATCTGCTTTGCAGTGGCTAGGTTTGGATGAGCAAAAACAGGAGTTGGAGATTAAGTCGGCTCGTTGTGAGTCGGCGGTCGAAAGCTTGGTGCTTGATAAGGCAACTGGGCAATCAAAAATTGAGGTGTTGCGTTCGAATATAGAAGAGTCTGCCGAAGCGATGCAATCGGTGCAGGCTCGTTACTATCAATCTGGCGCCGAGATCGCAAAGATCGAGCAAGAGTTGAAATTTGAGAGTCAGCGTCTGCAACGAGCTG
>NZ_LWFI01000354.1:0-1314 GCF_001635735.1 Oleiphilus sp. HI0067 | reverse complement strand
TGCTCGGGTATGACAATAAAATGAATAAGCCTGCGTTGTATGAACGCGATTGAGAGGGGCGCGTAAACTTTTTCAATACCTTGATGAGATTGTATCGACTTAAGATTATGAGATGAAAAACATCAATGATTACGCGTCGATCTCCTTGTTGCTTAACCATAAGGCTGCGTCTGCATGTCTCGTTGAATATGGCGGAATACCTCGAGCATCGAAGCTTACTGGTATCTCCTCATCAACCTATCACAGGCGCATTAAAGCGCTTGAGGCATATACGGGCGTAAAGCTCGTGGAGCGCATCAGAAGACCTCTTAAGTTGACCCATTACGGCATGGCCTACTATCACTGCTGCAGCGCGATGTTAGAACATGCAAAGGCAGCCAATAATGTGTTTGAATGAGGTCACTAAGGTCAATTATTGCCTTGTTAAAACAATAAATATGAGAATCCTATGACGTATCAAAACCTGAGCTTTACCGTTAGTGGCGCTGTCGCGACAATTTGTCTTCAAAGGCCCGATGCTGGAAATACCTTTAATCTTGAGCTGGCGAAAGAGTTTGAGAGTGTTGTTCGAGATTGTATGTATGCTGAGTCCGTGCGCGTTGTTGTGATAACTGGTTCGGGAAAGCTGTTTTCGGGCGGTGGTGATCTAAAGTACATGCAAGACAATTCAAGCTCGATCGACAAAGCTATTAAAGAGCTTGCAGACACTCTGCATTCGGCCTATTCAATGTTGGCACGCATGGAGAAACCTGTTGTGGTGGGTGTTAATGGCACCGCAGCAGGGATCGGTTTGAGTTTAGCTCTTCTTGGCGATGTCATCATTTCGGTAGACAAAGCAAAGTTCGCTACCTCATATGTAGGTATTGGTTTTAGCCCAGACGGTGGTCTGACTTATACGCTTCCGCGCTTAATCGGAGATAAACGAGCGCGCGAGTTAATTCTTACGAATCGTGTGCTGGGCGCGCAAGAAGCATTAGATTGGGGAATGATTACAACAGTTGTGACATCGGATGAGTTCGAGCCAGCACTTACGTCGCTAGCGGATAAATTAGCGCGTGGTCCGAGTAAAGCCTTGGGTGATGCGAAACGCTTGCTTCGTAATACGTATAACGAAACGCTCGAGTCCCAAATGCATCTAGAAGGTTTAGCGCTAGCATCTAACTCTGCTTCGCCTGACGGCAGGGAGGGCGTTGATGCCTTTGCAAATGGACGTAAACCAGAATTCAACAAGTAGTCGATGCATACAGCATTGACTATGTTTCGCGAGTTGGCCTTGTATATGGTCGAACGCTTCCACTAGTTAGCGACGCCTTG
>NZ_LWFI01000353.1:0-820 GCF_001635735.1 Oleiphilus sp. HI0067 | reverse complement strand
TGTTAGTGCAAGGTTTATATCAAGTGCGTCCTGGGCTGCCGTTTGTTCCGGGCATGGAGTTTTGTGGCGAAGTTGTTGAGTTAGGCGAGGGTGTTAAGCATCTTAAAGTTGGCCAACGCTTNATCGGCTCTAGCCAGAAATATGGTGCTTTTGCAGAACAGGTGATCGTGAATGCCATGACGGTGTTACCTGTTACAGATGATGTTACGGATACCGATGCTGCAAACCTAATGTGCGCACACGGCACAGCACACCACGCACTCAAGCAGCGCGCTCATTTGAAGAAGGGCGAAACTCTTGTTGTTCTGGGCGCGGCAGGCGGAACGGGTATTGCGGCGGTGCAGATTGGTAAAGCAATGGGCGCGCGCGTAATTGCAGTTTGTTCGTCACAAGAAAAGCTAGAGATGGCAAAAGCGAATGGCGCAGATGAGCTGATTAATTACAGCGAAGAAGATCTTAAAGAGCGCATCAAAGAATTGACTAAAGGCAAAGGTGCGAATGTTGTTTATGACCCAGTTGGCGGGGAGGCATTTGCAGCCTGTTCTCGTGCAATGGCACGTAATGGCCGTTTATTGGTTGTAGGTTTTGCATCGGGCACTATCCCTGAATTGCCTGTTAATTTGGCACTCGTAAAAGAGTATTCCTTAGTTGGCGTATTTTGGGGTCAATTTGTTATGCACGAGCCTATGGTCTTTATGCAAAACATGCAGGAGCTATTTGCTTGGTATCGCGATGGCGTTGTTCGCCTTGAAACTGATGAAGTTTTCCCACTATCTCGTACTGGCGATGCGCTTGCGAAAGTGATGAATCGCGAAGTGAA
>NZ_LWFI01000352.1:0-1230 GCF_001635735.1 Oleiphilus sp. HI0067 | reverse complement strand
TCATCGTCGAGCTTGGCATAAAGAAAGTTCATCTTGTTCTTCACGATTTTGGTGGCCCTTGGGGCTTACAATTTGCCTGTAACCACCCCGAACTCGTCAAAAGCCTCACCTGTGTGAATACCGGCCCAGCACCTGATTATGTCTGGCATGATTTCGCACAAATTTGGCGTAAACCCATTATTGGCGAGATCTTCCAATTTCTATCTACACATTGGTCTTTGCGCTTCTTTTTGAATAGAGATAATCCCAAACCTCTACCTTTGGAATTCACCAAACTCATGGTGAAAGACATAGATTGGGGTCTAAGCCGCGGCATGTTGAAGCTATACAGGGCAACAGATTTAGCCGTACTTACAAAGAAGCTTGAACGTCAGTTGAAGCAACTAAATGTTCCTGCACTTACGCTTTGGGGTGAAGGAGATAAGTACGTACCAGTCAAACATGCGCAAGCACAAAAGGAATTCTTCAACGCCGAAATACATACCATGCCTAACTGTGGGCACTGGCCTATGATCGACGATCCGGAACTATTTGAAAGTTTGTTGATTCCGTTTTTAAAGAAACAAGTAGGAGCAGAACAAGCTGAACCGCTTTGTGCATAATTTGTACTAATCATATCCTCGATCGATACAATTCAGCGACAAATCTTCACTTGTCGAATGACAGCATATATGAAGCATTAAAAAATGACTAAAATTGTTGTCGATACAAGCGTCGTAATCAGCGCCCTAATCGGAGAAGCAGGACCGAGCCGACAGATTCTAAGAAACTGTTTGACCGGTTCTTTTAGCCCAATGATTATTACCGCGTTATTCTTAGAATATGAGGACGTACATCAGCGCCCTCAGATTGCAGAGCTTTGTCCTCTACAACCAGAGGAAATCAAAGAACTGCTAAGTGCCTTTTATAGCGTATGCTACTGGGTACCAATACATTATTTATGGCGCCCCAATCTGAAAGATGAGAACGACATTTTTTAATTGAACTTGCGGTAGCCAGCAACGCACAGTTTATCGTTATAAATAACATCAAAGATCTAACTGGGGCAGAACTTACTTTCAAAGGCTTTGATGTTGTTAAACCAGAACAACTTCTTAGAGGTAAATAGCATGTCGACATTGACCATATGATTACCAGACGACAAGCATAATCGTCTAAAAGCGCTTGCTGAACACCGAAAAATTAGCATGAACAAGCTAATCGAGGAGCTATCAACTCAAGCACTTGCTG
>NZ_LWFI01000351.1:0-986 GCF_001635735.1 Oleiphilus sp. HI0067 | reverse complement strand
TTGACGAATAAGAAGATCGCACCGATCGGCGCAATACCGATGATCTCATATTCGCCGCTGCGCATAATTTTCGCAGCACCAGGACTGCTTAAAGATTTGATGACGATGGCCAGATGGTCGTAGGTTGGCAATGCGCCAACGGCATTAATACTGCCTGTAAATGAGTTGTACTCGCGTGCCCGTATGCCAGGTAAGTTGAGCATATCGCATACGCCATTTTTAAACTCTTCTGAGGCGACACGATCATCGGTATATACCTTAAAAGACAAATCAACACCCCAACGCACGGCATCGATTTTGTATTCCTTCATTTCTTTGTGGATGGGGCCATCATGGCCAACAAAGTCGAAGACGCACATAGTGAGCGGCTGAAGTGCATTTGCATGTGCTGTTTTGGCTAAAAGTAAGCCTGTTAAAACTACTGAAAGAAGACGTAACATACTGACAAGTCTCAAAGTTTTTCTTATTAAATCGAATGCTAACGTAAAGTATGATTTAGAGAAATGTTCTATTCGGAAAATGAGAGTTCTATCCGGTTAATTGAATAGGTTTTGCGCGAGTTCCCCTAATTAAAGGGTGAGTGATCGTACAAGAGAGGGAACAATATACATGGCGTTATCCCTGAATATTCGTGAAGCACAGCTGGCTGATTGGGATCGTATCTGGCCATTTTTTAGCGACATTGTTCGTGCTGGCGATAGTTATCCTTATTCTCCTGATATGAGCAAAGAAGAGGGGTTTCAGCAGTGGATGGTCATGCCTCAATTTACCTATGTTGCAGAGCAATCTGGCGAAGTGGTCGCTACGTATTACATTAAACCGAATCAAGCGAGCTTGGGCGCGCATGTTAGCAATTGTGGTTATATGGTATCGCCTTCGTATCGGGGCGGAGGGATTGCTAGCCAATTATGTGTACATTCGCAGTCCATCGCTATAAAGCTTGGCTATAAGGCAATGCAATTTAACTTGGTTGTTGCTTCGAATAG
>NZ_LWFI01000350.1:0-1011 GCF_001635735.1 Oleiphilus sp. HI0067 | reverse complement strand
TTCACGCAACTTAATACGTGAAAGCTTGAACTTACGGTAAACGCCATGTGGACGTCCAGTAACCTGACAACGGTTACGAAGACGGCTAGGGCTCGCATTGCGTGGAAGTTTTTGAAGCTTCTTCTGCGCTTCCCAGCGATCTTCTTCAGAAGTCGCTGGGCTTGCAATAATAGCTTTCAATTCCGCACGCTTAGCTGCAAATTTTGCAACTGTTTTTTCGCGCTTAATTTCGCGCTGCTTCATTGAGATCTTAGCCATTTGCTCTTACCTTTATTTCTTGAATGGGAAGTTAAAGGCACTTAGCAAAGCGCGGCCTTCATCGTCCGTTTGAGCAGAAGTAGTGATCGTGATATCTAAACCACGAACTTTATCTACTTTATCGTAATCAATTTCAGGGAAAATGATCTGCTCTTTAACACCCATGCTGTAGTTGCCTCGACCGTCAAAAGACTTTGAGTTCAAACCACGGAAGTCACGGATACGAGGAATAGCAATACCAACCAAACGCTCGAAAAATTCCCACATACGCTCACCGCGCAGTGTTACTTTACAACCGATTGGATAGCCTTCACGTACCTTAAAGCCTGCAACTGACTTGCGTGCTTTAGTGATAACTGGCTTCTGACCAGCAAGCGCTTCTAGATCTGCAACTGCATTCTCTAATAGCTTCTTGTCGTTCAATGCTTCGCCTACACCCATGTTCAAGGTGATCTTTTCAATGCGAGGTACCTGCATAGAGCTCTTGTAGTTGAACTCTTTTTGCAGCGCAGGTACGACTTCGCTTGTATATACTTCTTTCATATGTGCCATATCGCTACCTGCTTATTTATTGGTCGACAACTTCGTTGTTCGACTTAAACACACGTACCTTCTTGCCATCTTCAAGGACTTTGAAACCAACACGATCGGCTTTGTTAGTAGTAGGATTAAAAATCGCTACGTTAGAAGCTTGAATTGGAGCTTCTGCTTCAACAATACCGCCTGGTGTACCCAACATTGGGTTTGGCTTGG
>NZ_LWFI01000349.1:0-915 GCF_001635735.1 Oleiphilus sp. HI0067 | reverse complement strand
ACAACTGGGAACATTGCTTCAGGTTGCTCATCAATTAAAGGTTGTGTTGCCAAGTAACGCTCAGTTACCCAAGGTCCCTCGTATAACAATTTCGCAGCTTCAACAAAGGGCGAGAAGTCGAGCTCTTCAATCTGAGCACCGTCATCTTTAATGCGTTCTACAGTCGCTAAATACGCGTGCTCGTATGCTGCGTCACCGAAGAATTCGAGCTGATCTGATTGGATGACTCCGATTTTCAAATCCCCTGCACGCACACCATATTGCCGTGTTTGATTAGGATAAGGATTGGCACGACTATAGCCGTCATTGTCATCAAGCCCTTCTGCGACCGACAAAACTAAGTTCGATTCATCTGCGTTCAGCGCAAAAATCGTCATGCAATCTAAGCTACGACACGCTGGCAACATGCCGCTGGCAGACAACAACCCTCGTGTTGGTTTAACGCCATATAAGTTATTCAGGCAGGCCGGCACGCGTCCTGAACCGGCGGTGTCAGTGCCTAAACTGAAGCTTGCTAGGCCTAAGGCGACTGACACAGATGAACCCGCGCTTGAGCCACCACTGATGTACTTCGCATCGAAGGCATTACGACATTCACCGTAGGGCGAGCGTGTGCCATTTAGCCCTGTGGCAAATTGATCCAGATTCGTTTTACCAACAGGTATGGCGCCTGCTTTGATAAGTTGATCGACCACAAACGCAGACTCATCGGGTGTGTAGGCGAAGGTTTCACAGGCGGCTGTGGTCGGAATACCTGCCAGATCAATATTGTCTTTGATCGCGAACGGAACGCCCCACAAAGGCAGAGAATTGACGTCACCCGCTTCCAGTTTGCTTAGGTAGCGATCAAGCTCGGCGTCGCTTAATAAGTGAATCCAAATATTCCGATCGCTATAAGCCTCTGTGCGCTCACGA
>NZ_LWFI01000348.1:0-852 GCF_001635735.1 Oleiphilus sp. HI0067 | reverse complement strand
TGACAGTTGTTTTTGTTCAGTGAAATACATTTCATTGAGGTCGTTTTGTTTTAGCAGGTTGATGTAGGCAAATACGGCATTGATGACTTCATCTTGTTGCTTTAGGCCTTTCTCGGTAAGGCTCATAGAGATGATAAACATCCCTTGATTATCTGTGTCGAACTGAGGGCCAGCAGATAGCGTATCAACAAGCTGCTTCTTTTTAAGAGAGGAAAGCAGGCTGCCTTTTCCTTCATGCCCTATAAGGTTGGCAATATATCCAAGAGGTTGCGTATTGATGTAAGGACGAGACGTCGGAACAGGGAAGCTTAATGAAATACTTCGTGTGTCTTTGATACTTTTGACTTGAATTTTTGCTGGTAAAAAACCACCGCTAAAAAATGGTGTCGTGGTTTTATGTTCAGGTAAATTTTTGTTCGCGATGCTTGAGAATTTCTCTTCCACCCAGCTGGATAGTGTTTCAAGGTCTTCTTTGCCAAGTACAGTGAGCTTCATTCGGTTTGCTGAGTACTGCATGTCGTAAAACTCTAAGAGCGCTTCACGCAGAGTAATGTCAGGCTTATCAACTAAGGTTTCTAAGTTACCAACTGCAAATTTTTTGTAGGGATGATCGGAATTTAATATGGCTTTGAAACTTTCTAAGTAGCGACGACCATCATCTTGGATTTTTGAACTGTATTCTGAGTGCACTGCATTGACTTCTCGTTGCACATAATCTGCGTTAAACAATGGTGCAGTGAATTGTTGAGAGAAACGATCGAGTGCTGGCTCTAGGTATTCGGCGGACACATCAAAGAAGTAATTAGTGTGTTCAAGTGATGTGTAGGCATTATGACCGCCCCCATGCTCGCT
>NZ_LWFI01000347.1:0-853 GCF_001635735.1 Oleiphilus sp. HI0067 | reverse complement strand
CCAGGCATCTTGAGTTTCGCTCAGAACAACCGCACCATGCTTGGCAAAAAATGGCGCCGATAAATGACTTGCTGCAATATCGATGACTGGCGCACTCGCTTCCACTGCAAAGGATTTTGCGTTGTTCATCATCTCCGTGCCGACACCCGAGCCAGCACTTGACGGCGCAACCATGATCCAAACGATGCGGGCTCTTGCCGTCATTTCATCAACGCGCATGCCGTAGGCTGCGGTAACAGCATCATTGATAACGCCAACGCGATACCCATCAGGAACAGGATCTAAAAACTGCGCGTAATCGGCACGTTCATTCTCAGCAAAATATTGTGGGCAGTTTGCATCGAACAGTGCCAAGCACGCATCTTTATATCCCTCTGTATAAGGAAAGAATTCCATCACACATACCTCTACACGCCAAGATTGACCGCATACACAATTGCGAACCTTAAGGCTCGCATGATACAAAATGAAGCCTACTGTAAGACACTACATTTTTCGAATAAGAATAAAAGAGAATCACTATGTCGACATACCCTAAATCGCTTGACCATATGCTTGCTGCGTGGAACGAACCTGACCCATCGAAAGTACGCGCGCATCTTGATCTCGCACTAAACCCGGACATTCGTTTTGTCGACCCGATGATCGATGTGACAGGTATTGATGGCTTTGAACTGAATGTTCATAAAGTAAAAACTGAATTGCCCAATGCCGTGTATTCTCGAACGAGCGGCTGGGACGCACAGCATGGTTTTTACGCTATCACTGGGCAATTCACCAAGGCGACAAACTGGTACTAAAAGGCTTTGATGTCGTCGAAATAGACAATAACGATCAAGTCGCTAGCGTAATA
>NZ_LWFI01000346.1:0-16710 GCF_001635735.1 Oleiphilus sp. HI0067 | reverse complement strand
TTCGTTAATTCAAGCGTCAAATTCTGCGCTTTATCAAGAGATAGTTGACCATTAATTTCATAGCTAATGGCTCCCTCGGCTCGTGAGGTAAAATCTTTGGCAAGATATGCAAAAGCTTTTGTTTGCAGCTCTGCGAGGGACGATGAAAATGATGCCTTGCCTGACAATCCTTCATCTGAAGAATGGAAATCAAAGTCGGTGTCTAGATTCAGCGCAGCGTCGTTCACTAAAGCGTCTAGATGAAAGGTCCCTCTAAGTGAGTCGCTAGCTAACGTCAGTTCAGATAGATTAAGCTTGTTTAGTTGCGCGCTATGTTGTTTGTCGTTGTTGCTGAATTCAATGCTGAGAGCATCAATCTCTAACAGCGGTACATTCAAACTCCACGCTTTAGGGGTAGCGTCGTTATTAGTGTTTGTCTCTTGCTCTTTTTGGTTTGAGTTTTCTGGAATATCAAAAGCGGCAACTCGAGTCGCATCACCATTTCGTTCAATGTTTAGTTGAATATTGTCAAAATCTAGGGCGTCGAACGACACGACATTTTGAGTGAGAGACCAAAGGTTAAGATCAATCACGGCTTCAGAGATCTCTATGCCTAAGTTTTTGTCTTTCGTGTTGATGAGTTGGAAATCTTCAATGCTGACTGCGCCTTTGAATGGATTGAGGCGTACATGACTCCCGTCACTTAATTGCAGTTTATAGTCTACAAGGACTTTGGGCGCATAGTACTGAATAAGGTAAGGACTGAGCAGCCAAACAAGCAACAAACTTGCAATGATCAGAACTATCACAAGAGCAAGAAGTCGATTTAATAATGTGTACACAAGCGCATCCTCATTCGAACGAAACTCAGAGAACAAAATACCTTACCACAAGTTCCTTGTCCTTCCATCGATGTTTGGCTTGATGGCCGAATTTTCTTCGGCTTCATGACCGAGGTGATTTACTTTTGACCGACTACATTTTTGCACTGTAAGTCTTATTGTCTAGACTAGAAAGAGTACTTTAGACAACGCTCATATTCAGGTAATAGTCGTGCAATTGAGCATTGTAAGTGCGACGCTTATTCTAATATTGAGGTTTTGTGAGTTATGAATTATTTATCATTGATTGGCGGATGTGTCATTGCATCTGTTTTTGTTTCGGCTTGTAGCTCAAGCTCAAGCTCTTCTTCTGGAGTTGACTTTGTTGAGAACTCAGCTCCAACACCTAATGACCTTGCCGATGTAACGAAGTCTGTCGATAGCGCTCTTCCATCGTATGGTAGCAATCAAACGGTGGCTCGAGGTTTTGAAAAGTTGCGTCATGGTATCGAAGGCATATTATTTCCCTCTCAATCGTTCGCGATTGCGGCGCCGGTGAATGCAACAGAAAATATCAGTGCCTTGTGGGCAAGTATAAACAATACTGACAAAATTCAGCCACCTGGTGGAGTAGTTCAAACCGATGAGGCCTATCCTAATATCACGGGTATCTTCAGAGCAGGTGAAGATGTTGAAAATGTGAATCTTCAAGATTTCATTGGATATCATCTTGAGTCGGGTTATGCGCGCAGCAATGACGATGGCATTTTTAAACCGACGCTCTTTGGTCAGTTGGACGGGATGTTTAATGTGCTGGGTGTTTTAGCGGGAGGAATTCCAGGAGCAATGGCAGCGGGCACATATGATTTTTGTGTGAGAGAAGACGATACAATGACGCTAGACAATGTCGCGTGCCCCGACCCTATCGACAATACGGTTTTTTCAGTGTCTGTGGAAGTGGTTGATATCAGTACCGAGCAGTCTCTGTTTGATCGAGCGGTGCAAGTGTCAGCGGGGGGCGATCCGTTTGTTTGGTATTGGATTCGCAATAGCGTTACGGCACTAAATGTTTTGCAGCTAGAGCCTGTTAATCAAGACAGAAATGCTGTTGGCATTAATACGCTGCTTCAAAATAAAGAAACGGGTGAGATGCGCTTTGAATATCTGAATGTTTCAGATGATTCTGAAAATGATGCGCAATCTAAGTTGATGCGTTTGTTGATTGAGGGGGGCGATGATGCAGATGTGTATTTTGCAGCTTTTGAAGGTAACTCCGGTGGTCCGGGCACTTACCATAACGCTTTTATCGTTGCGGCGGAATCGGCGGTTCTAGCTGATGCCGCGGCGTTTGCTGAGGTGTCGATGAACATTGAAGATCAGCGTGACAGCACTTCTGCTTCAATCACTGGTACCATTTGTGTAGATCTCGCAGACGGTAGTGTGACTAGCTCATCGAATTGTGCTGTCGCTACGCCGGATCTGACGGTAAACAGTGGTGCCGATTTTATTGAGTTCGTTCAAGAAGCGATTGATGTCACGGACTTGAATGACATTCAAACAGCCTATAACGTAAACGCATGGACAGACGCAGCAGATGCCCTCGCGGGGCCATCTGGCTTATTTACGAATGCAGGCGATTTTGATAGTTCAATCCTTTCTCCATAAAACAGATTGGGGTCAGAGCACTCATACTCTTACCCCATTTTTATCGTTTTTATTTTTTCTTATTTTCTCTTCTCAGTTGCGTGCACAAGAAGTATTCGAACCGCACTTCGCGTTTTCGAATTACTACGGCTCTGGTATTTATCAAACCGCTGACAACGATGTCACTATTCTGAACTTGATGCCGCGGTTTGAGGATGACAGGAAGATCTTACCGTCACTAGGTGATTTTCGATGGCGAGTTCCTGTTTCATTGGGCTTATCTAACTTCGATTATGAGCGAGTTGGTAATACTGATCTCGAGCAAGACGCTTCCACTATGTCGATTGGACTAGGGATTGAAAAAGACTATTGGGACTCGGAAGCGCTCAAGTTTGTGCCGTTTGCCGATGTTGGGTATGCCCGGGATTTACGCTCGCACAATGGCGCCACGACTTACGCAATAGGCTCGTCTATTTTTCGGTATACGGATATTTGGGGAGAGCAACAAATACTGTTTGCGAAGGTGCAGCATGCTGGCTTCTCATCCAGAGATGCGGCTTCTGAAAACTTTAGTTCGTTCCAGATTGGCGCTGATCTCAAGTTTCCTGAGCGACTCATGCTTGGGCCTTTGAGCAGTTTCTTCTCATTCTATGTGACGAGTTATTATTTTGCTGTCGGCTTTGATCTTCAGGAAAACGAAGCTCTTGTTCTTCAAGATGAATACGTACACGAGCTTGGTTTTACTTGGGGCTTAGATAAAGCCATTGAAACCTCAGTGGGTGATATCGAGCGCATTGGCTTTGGCTATCGTTTTGCTGATGCAGAGGATGGTGTTTTTCACTTAGCGTTTAATTTTCCATTAGATTAGGGAACAGAGTCGGCGGCGGCCGATAGGCGCTTTAAGGTTTTGATTTGAGGTTTATTTGTTCTTTCTGTCATAGCGATGAATTAATTTAATCGGTTGTTGGATTAATGCTCAATTTCATTTAAATGTTTTTGTCAGCGGCGGCCTACAGCGCCTTAAGAGCTTTGATTGTTCCGCTTTCAGGTTTCGACCTAAAGGTCGAGTTAAGGCACTTGTGCTGACAAGTCCCTTAACAATCCCAATCAGCCCCGCTGACATGCCCTTCGGTCTTATTCGTTGCTCAAAAATAAACAGCGTCTGCGGGACTCGCCTTCGGCTCAAACAGTCCTCGACGAATTCCTGTTTATTTTATCCGCGACTCATCATGTCAGAAGGGGTGTTGGTGCAAGACACAAACCTTGTTTTTTTTCCAGATTTATCGAAGCGGCATCTGCCTTCTCGTAGGATGAGTGACGCCAGTTACAAATGGATAAGGCGAGGACTGTTTGAGAGAGCAGCGCGAACGAGACAAGGTGAATGGCGAAGCAAGAGAGTGTGGCCTGGGCCAGGCCGCAGCGCCATTTTTAACCAGTCACGAATGTACCCAAAGGGCCGCAGAGCAGGCACGCATTTCTTTGGTTCTTTCTTGCGCGAGCAAGAAAGAACATAAACGGATTAGGAGTAATGAATTTAAGATTAACGATAGTTTGAAAATAGACAACTCAACCCCAAAGCCCCTTTCAACAAACTTCAGGTCAAAACCTATCAGTCTTTATTCGTTGTCAGCTCGACTGCAAAGTCATGTTTGTTTTTCTAAAAGCTTCATCGAAGCGGAATCTGCCTTCTCGTAGGATGAGTGACGCCAATTAAAAATGGATAAAGCGAGGACTGTTTGAGAGAGCGTAGCGAACGAGTCCTGCAGCGCCATTTTTAACCAGTCACGAATGTACCCGCAGGGCCGAAGAGCAGGTACGCATTTCTTTGGTTCTTTCTTGTGCGAGCAAGAAAGAACATAAACGGATTAGAAGTATTGAATTTAAGATTAACGAGAGTTTGAAAATAAACAGCTCAACTTAAAAGCTTCTTCAAGCGACCTTTAGGTCAAAACAAAAACCTCATCTTGAAGCATTCCCCAGCTGTTCTAAACTGCTACTTAGCCAAACTAAATAGAATCCAAACCAAATTAGCTAGCCGACTATTATGAAATCAAAGCACCTTCTTAGTTACTTCTTCATAAGCCTCTTCGTCATTGGTTGTGCCACGATTGCACAACATCAACTTGATCAACAATGGGGTGAACCCGAGGTACAAAATCGTGAAGTCGCTGAATATCAGCAAGGTGTCCCAGAATATCATCGCGATATTCAGCCCATCTTTGATAAGCGTTGTGTCAGTTGTCATGCTTGTTATGACGGTCCATGTCAGTTGAAGTTGTCGTCATATGACGGGCTTGATCGTGGCGCGAGTAAAGAGTTGGTATATGACGGGGCTCGTATCGTAGCGGCTGAGCCCTCCCGTCTTGGTGTCGATGCAAAAACAACCGAAGAGTGGCGTGCGCGGGATTATTTTCCTGTATTGAATGAGCGTGCGCAAAATCCTGTCGCTAATGTGCAGGGCAGTTTGCTTTTAAAAATGTTGGAGCAAAAGCGTCAGCATCCGCTTCCGCAAACGGCGCAACTTGACCCAGATGTATTCGATTTCTCAACAGATCGTGCGCAAGAGTGTCCAACAATTGAAGAATACGAAGGCTATGCCAAAACCCATCCGGAGTGGGGAATGCCTTTCGGACTTCCTGCCATTAGCGATGAAGACTTTAATACGATTCAACGTTGGGTAGAAGCGGGCTCACCAGTTCTGCCACAGTCGCCGCTAGGGCAGCTTTACTTAGATCAAGTCTCGAAATGGGAGGCCTTCTTTAATGGCCCGAGCAATAAAGAAAAGTTGTTCTCTCGTTATGCCTACGAACACCTGTTTTTGGCGAATATTTGGTTTGAAGATTTAGGTAATGGCCAATATTTCAATTTGGTTCGTTCGCGCACGCCTAGCGGTCAGGCGATTGATGAAATTGCCTCACGTCGACCATTTGATGATCCTAATACAACAAACTTCTATTACCGATTAAAGCCCGTACGCAGAACGATCGTCGATAAAACCCACATGCCTTATAAGTTCAATGATGCGCGCATGAAGGTTTGGCGTGAGTGGTTTTTGAATGCCGACTATGAAGTGACTAAATTGCCTGGCTATGATGCTAAGAGTGCATCGAATCCATTTATTACGTTTAAAGAGCTTCCGGCTTCAGCGCGGTATAAATTCATGTTACAAGAAGCTGAATTCACGATAATGGGTTACATCAAGGGGCCCGTATGTCGTGGGCAAGTGGCCTTGAATGTGATCGAAGATCATTTCTGGGTATTTTTTGTCGACCCTGACATTCCTACTATGCTGTATCAGCCAGCACGTGCTGAAAGTTATGCGGGCAACCTTCGCTTACCTGCTGAAGATCGAAGTACAGCCTCACCATTTAAAATATGGACCAAATACGCTGCGCTTCAAGAGAAGCATTTGACTGATAAACTCAACTACATCAACAGTTTTTCTGATGGTGTTGCTGAGTTGTCACTCGATATGCTCTGGAGTGGCAAAAGTCTGACAAGCAATATCGATGGGCATGAAGCGCATAACCCGAACGCAGCACTCACTATATTTCGTCACTTTGATAATGCGACAGTCGTAAAGGGATTGCATGGCGATAAGCCGAAAACCGCTTGGGTAATTTCGTATAGTTTGTTAGAACGCATTCACTACTTGCTAGTTGCCGGCTTTGATGTGTATGGCAACGTGGGCCACCAGTTGAATACACGTTTGTATATGGACTTTTTACGCATGGAAGGTGAAAGCAATTTCTTAATGTTCTTGCCTGATGATGTCGCGGAGAAAGAATTTTTAAGCTGGTATCAAAGCGCGGAAGAGAAGGTGGAGGATTATCTAAACGTTCTGCATAAAATGAAGTTGCCGCGCAATGCAATTGAATATGGCTCGGATGATCCGAAGAACGAGTTGCTCGACAGAATCTATGATTATACACGCGCTGAAAACCGTCGCGTATCGGTACTACCAAAAGTCTATTTGGACCAATTTCCAGAATTAAATGATCCTCTGCAGCGATTAGAGAAGGTTAGCGGAGTATCCGCTTCATTGTTGCCAGAGTTAGTTATGGTGCGCGTGAAAGCACCGGACGGACAAATGCAGTTGTTCTCAATCGCGAGTAATCGTTTTCATGAGAATGTCTCTTCATTGTTTATGGAAGACGAATTTCTTGTTCCTGAACGAGATACCTTAACGCTTTATCCTGGTGTACTAGGTAGCTATCCAAAAGTGTTTTTTGATGTGCATACGGTCTTGTTTGACCATTTCGTCGAACGCATCGGTCAAATGAAAACCGAAGAAGATTATGTTGCCTTGTTGGATGACTTTGCAGTGCGCAGAACGGATCCAAAGTTTTGGGACTTCTCCGATTGGCTGCATGTTTGGTATATGTTTAACCAGTCGGAAAAATCTGGCATTGTTGATCTAAATCGATATGAAAATCGATAAACGCTAAATAAATCAATAAGCTGCTTGACCGTGCGCGAGCGGCTTAAGTTATACTTCGTCCTACCAAATGCGATAACGCGTGATCACTTCAAGGGATGAAGGATGTCGAATAACAATAAAATGAAAGCGGTTGGCCTAACAAAATACCTACCTGTCAGCGACGATAATGCACTCAAGGATTTTGAGCTCGCGATTCCGAAACCATGGGCGCACGACCTTCTCGTGCAAGTTGATGCGGTCAGCGTCAATCCTGTCGATACAAAAGTAAGATCCCCAAAAGATACAGTTGAAAAAGAACCCAAAGTGCTCGGTTATGATGCGGTTGGTATTGTAAAAGCCGTGGGTGATGCAACACGTTTTTATAAGCCGGGTGATCGAGTGTATTACGCAGGCGATATCACGCGGCAAGGTTCGAATAGTGAATATCAGCTCGTTGATGAGCGTATTGTTGGGCCTGCGCCGAGTAAATTATCAAATTCAGAAGCTGCTGCTATGCCGCTTATTTCCCTAACTGCATGGGAAGCTTTATTTGAGCGCTTGGGAATTAGCCTTGCAAAAGACAATAGCGAAAAAACATTATTGATTATCGGCGGCTCTGGCTCAGTGGGCGCAATTGCTACACAAATGGCCGCGCGTTTAGCAGGTTTGAAAGTAGTGGTAACAGCGAGTAAACGTGGCGCAATTGAGTGGTGCGTGAGTCAAGGTGCAGCGCATGTTGTAAATCACCATGACGATATTCAGCAGCAAATCTCGACACTTGGCTACAAAGGTGCTGATTACATACTGTGTTGTAGTCATACTGATCAACATTTCGATGCAATGTGTGACATCATTAAGCCGCAAGGCAAAATTTGCTGCATTGTAGATAATGTGAAGCCACTGGCTTTGAATAAGTTGAAGCCTAAATCGGCGAGTTTGGTGTGGGAATTCATGTTTACGCGAGCAATGTTCAAAACACCTGACATGATCGAACAACGTCATATTCTTTCGGAAGTCTCACGCCTTTTAGATGAAGGTATTTTGAAGAGTGTGTTAGCTGATACCTATCGCCCTATTAATGCTAAGAACCTGCTCGCTGCGCATCAAGTGATAGAGAATGGCGAGTTGATGGGCAAGCTGGTCGTGGAGGGGTGGTAAATCGCTTATTGTGAAAAGTCCTCTGAGAAAAACGGTTGAGTAAAAAAACGACATCATTAACGTAACGGTAACGATGAAAGTTCTAGCCGAAAAACATTCGTGTAGTACACTGCATGCTGATTAGAAAACAGAACAACAACAGTAAAGACAAGAAACATCGCTTCATGGAAAGAATTGCTCGATTTATCTCTTCTTTTTTAGCGCCTGCATTATTTGTAAGTGTTATTACGCCAGCTTCCGCCATCGATGTGGATCCTCTTCTTATTGATCAATTTATGCGTATGGATCCTACGCAACAACAAGCTTTAGCTGCGCAGTATGGCGTCGATTTAAGCCAATTTGGCGGTGGCACGAGTGGTAGTGGTCTTCAAGAAGAACAAACTAAACAGCAAGTTTCTGTACTCACTCGAAGTGGGCAGTCTCAAGACCCAAGTGAACAAGCCTTGCCTCGAGGAGATGTGCCAGAAGAAGAATCCAGTGCACGATATCAAGCAGGCAAATTAGTACCTTTCGGTTATGAATTATTTGCAGGGGCTCCAAGTACATTTGAACCAGTGAATGATATTCCTGTTTCAAATGATTACGTACTTGGTCCGGGTGATACCTTAAAAGTAGAGCTTTATGGTAAGGAAAGTAAGAGCTATCAGCTCGGAATCGACGCGCAAGGAAAGGTTTATTTTCCAGAACTAGGCCCATTGAACGTGGCAGGCCTTAGTTTTGAAGAAGTTAAAAACAAGCTGCGTGACGAAGTCTCTAAGCGCATGATCGGTGTGAAAGCTTCAATCTCGATGGGGGAGCTAAAGTCGATTAGGGTATTTGTGCTTGGTGAGGCGTATGTGCCAGGCAGCTATGTGGTGAGTTCACTGTCGACCATTACTAATGCGCTTGTTTTGAGTGGCGGTATCAGTGAGAGCGGGTCTCTACGTAATATTCAGCTCAAACGAAAAGGTGAGTTAGTACAAACGCTAGATTTGTACGAGTTACTTTTGAAAGGTGATACCTCTAATGATGCTGCATTACGTTCGGGTGATGTGGTGTTTATTCCTCCCGTTGGCAATACAGCGGGCGTAGATGGTGAAGTGCGCCGGCCTGCAATTTATGAATTCAAAGAAGGTGAGACATTAAGCGACTTGCTTGGTTTTGCTGGAGGCTTAAAACCTTCGGCCTATCCAAAGAAGAGTACGTTAGAGCGTATCAATGATGTTGATCAGCGAACCGTATTGAATGTATCGGCCAAAGCAGAAGACTTAAACGCGAATCCAGCGCAAGCGGGCGACATATTGCGCATTCCTTCAGTCCTCGAAAAAGTCGAAGACACGATTGCTCTGCGCGGTCATGTATATCGCCCTGGTGTACAAAGCTTCAAAGACGGAATGCGCCTGACAGACGTGATTAGTTCCGTAGATCAACTCAAGCCAGGTTCTGATTTACGTTATGGCTTAATTAAGCGTTATTTGCCGCCCCAACAAACCTTAAAAGTGCTGTCGTTCAGAATGGATCGCGCACTCGCTGACCCAAGCTCTGAGTACAATATTGAGCTTAAAAGCAAAGACGAGATTCTAGTATTCGGATTGTATCCGCGCGATCAAAAGCTCTCTCCGGAATATGAAGAGATGGCTGCTCAGGCAGAAGAGTTTGCGAATTCAAGTGCTGCATTTTCAGACGCGCGTATAACGGGTTTGCCGCTCGATTATCAAACGTCATCTACCGATAACGCTCAATCTCCTTTATTAGACCGAGATCGTGCGCATTCACGTACTCGTTTTACCGTTACTGAATTTGAAAAAGAAGCAGCTTACTGGGGGCGTAAGTGGGTAATTGATGAAATTCTGGAAGAACTTCGTGCACAGAGTGAGATCGGTAACCCGTCTCAAGAAGTACGTATTACTGGTTCTGTGCGTTACCCGGGGGATTTTCCGCTCGTAGAAGGTATGAACGTTGAAGATCTTATCTACGCAGCTGGTGGTTTAACTGAGAAAGCCTATAAGCTTAGCGCTGAGATCAATCGTACTGATTTCGATGATCAGCAAAAACGAATTCAAGCGCGTTATGAAATTGACCTGAGTATGGCGTCAGGGCGCGAGTTTGAATTTAAATCGCGCGATGTGCTCCAAATTCGGGCTATTCCAGAATGGGTTGAAAACCATTTCGTAGAGTTAAAAGGCGAAGTGCGTTTCCCAGGCGTGTACCCGATTCATAAAGACGATGAACTACGCGATGTTCTTAAGCGGGCGGGTGGTGTGACGGATTATGCTTATGTGCCTGGTGCAGTATTTACGCGTATCGAGTTAAAAGAACAGCAAGAGAAACGCTTGCAAGAAATGCAGCGCCGTTTGGCAGAAGACATCGCCAAAGCGCAGCTTGTTGAAAAAGATGCATCGCGTCGTAGTGGTGATATCGGTAAAGCACAAGAGCTACTTGCTCAATTGCAACAAACGCCAGCGCTAGGACGTTTAGTGATTGATCTGCGCAAAGTACTAGCCGAAGACCTTGATTACAGTATTCCGCTACAAAATGGTGATGCGCTAACCATTCCTTCACGCAAGAACAGTGTTACTATTATTGGTGAAGTGCAGTTGCCTATCTCGCAGGTATTCGAACCGAAGCTTGATTACACCGATTACATCGAGCGTAGCGGTGGTACAACAGACAAAGCGGATGAAGATCGTATTTACATTATTAAAGCAAATGGTGGCGTACAACTGCCTGATAGCGGTCATTGGTTTGCCAGTAATGACGCGCAAATGGAGCCAGGTGATACGGTTGTCGTGCCACTAGATGCAGACAAGCTAGACCAGTTAGTACTTTGGCGTGACGTGAGCCAGATTTTCTACCAAATAGCACTCGGCGCTGCCGCAGTGGGTAGCTTATAGGTATACAGTCGGGCTCAGAGTCCGCCAAGACCGTCATTCCGCAAAGTCGGGTTCAGAGTACGCCAAGGCTGTCATTCCGGACTTGATCCGGAATCTAGAGTCCGCTTACTTTGACTTCGACTATTTATTGCATCTTTTGGCGTGCTTTAGACGTGTTTCAAAAGCGCTATTATAGCCTCGTAAACTCAAAAACCTATCGAAGGGTGAAATCCCGTCGAGCGCTTGCGCTCCGGGTCGCTTTTGGGTCCTAGGGTCTTTGGCGAAACAAAGACCCTAGCTGCTGTCGGCCAGTGCCGATGGAATCTAGCTTAAATGGGTTAGAGTACGCCAAGACCGTCATTCCGGACTTGATCCGGAATCTACAGTTATTGGTTCTGCCCCTTAACTCGTCCGCCGCACGAAAGCGGCGCTGAAAAAACCAACAACAATAACAAAGGGCTGTTACCATGCCTTGGTATCTATTAACCACAAAGCCCCGTAACGAAGCCCGCGCCTGCGAAAACATCCAAAACCAGGGCTATCAAGCATTCTACCCAGACTACCAAAACACGCGCCTAAAAAACGGCAAGCGCACAACGCAAACAGAAGCTTTATTCCCTGGTTATTTATTCGTCAACGTGGCCGGTAACAAAGCAAACTTTAACGCTTTACGCTCAACCCGCGGTGTTTATGATTTCGTCCGTTTTGGTGGGCAACTCGCCCAAGTTAACCAGGCGCTTATTTCACAGCTGCAAAGTAATATCGCCAGCTTACAACACGCAGCTGCAGCCAATAGCGCTACCAATCTTCATAAGGGTGATATCGTTACCATTACCGACGACCCGTTTAACGGTTTATCTGCCATCTACCAAACGCAAGATGGCCTAGAACGCTCCGTGTTATTCATCAAGCTGCTCGAAAAACAAACAAAACTCACCCTAAAAAATACCGAGTTCAAAAAACAAAGCGCCTAGCAAAAAAACACCCAATATAAGTCTATAAAGCGCTACAAAAAACTGTAAAAAACTGTCATATTAGTTATTAGCGTACAGGAAAACAAAAGAGCAAGGTCGCTCGAACAAGGCAAAAGGAAAACGCCCCTCGGGCGGAAGCGTGCCTAAATAATACTAGGCAGCCGCGTCATTCTCAGCTTGATTGGGAACCTTACAATATATCTGCCAAATGGAGCGCTGCAGTCGTCATTCTCAGCTCGACTGGGAATCTCAGAACATATCGCCGAGTAGGGCTTTGCATTAAGTAAGTCTTTGAAACATGAGCTCAAAATGTCGTTCTTTAGGAATGCCCAACCATTAACAAACGCTAAGCCATTTAATGCCAAACCTCAGCTAATATTGATGGCAATCAAATAACGCACTTCAAAATGAAGTGAATAGATATACAGAAGTCTCGTACACACAAAAATTGAACGAAGCTGCCAAGATTATAGAAGCTTCGTAAACACAAAATGCTATCGAAGCAAATAACCCCTTGGCTTAAGGGCGAAGAACGAAAGGAAAAACCGGATTTGCGCGAGGACTGTCTGAGCGAACGAAGTGAGTGAGTTCCGCAGCGCCGGCTTTGAGTAAGTGATAAGCGAACCCGAAGGGCCGAAGAGCAGGGGCCGTTTTGGATTATTAAGGGCTTTTGCAGGCGCAAAGCCCTTAATTCGCCTTTAGGCGAAACCTGAAAAGAAAAAATATCAACCGGCTATGCCGGAAAACAAAAGAACACTACAGTAACGGAAGCAATAAAAAGTGTCAGAGCAACAACCCTCGATTCTCGGGACTAGCCATGCGCCCCAATCGCACCCCCCCTACGATGACGAAATAGACCTCCTCGAACTCTGGCGTGTCCTCATGCGCGGCAAGTGGATCATCATCGGCTTCACCGCCATCTTCTCTGTTGCCTCCGTCTTCTACGCTCTTTCACTCCCAAATATGTATAAAAGCACCGCTGTACTTGCCCCTGCAGAATCCGCAGGAGGTGGCGGCCTTGGCAAACTCGCAGGTCAATTCGGTGGTCTTGCCTCATTGGCTGGCATTAACCTTGGTGGTGGCGGTTCCAATAAAACCGCCGAAGCACTTGAAATCCTCCAGAGCTGGGCTTTTATAGAGGAATTTATTCAAGAGCAAAATATCGCCACGCAAGTGTTTGCAGTCAAAGACTGGAACCCTGAAACCGACGAGCTGATCTACGACACCGAAATCTACGATCCGCAAACTCAAACCTGGACGCGCGAGCCACCTAAAGGTAAGCAAGCAGAGCCAAGCTCTTGGGAGTTATACGAGCAGTTCAAAGAATACCTGTCAGTAGGCGAAGACAAAGTCAGCGGCTTTACCAGTCTTGACATTGAATACTACTCGCCAGAAGTCGCCAAAGTGTGGGTGGATGCGCTCCTTAATAAAATCAATTCCAAACTAAAAGCGCGTGACGCCGAAGAAGCACAAAAAAACGTCAGCTTCCTAAAGCAACAAATTGAAGAAACTCCACTCGCAAGCATGCAGAGTGTTTTCTACGACCTCATTGAAGACCAAACCAAAGTGCTCATGCTTGCCAAAGGCTCTACCGAATACGTTTTTAAAACCGTCAGCGAGTCGCGTGTATCGGAAGAAAAGTCCAAACCAAAACGCGCTTTGATATGTATCTTCGGTGCGATGCTTGGTGGCCTGCTCGGCTGTATTATTGCCCTAATACGGGGCTTAAAGAATCAAGATTGAAAGATGGAATTGGATAAAATGAAAAAAATATTGGTTACAGGGGCGGGCGGTTACATAGGTAGCGTGTTAGTGCCAAAGTTGTTGGAAAAAGGCTATGCAGTTGTTGCTCTAGATAGGTATTTCTTCGGTCAGGATAAGCTTACTCCCCATGCAAACCTTCAGATTGTGGTCGAGGATTCTCGCAAGATTCCAGAAAGTCTTTTTGAGGGTGTCTATGGTGTGATTGATCTGGTCGCAATAAGCAATGATCCGAGTGGCGAATTGTTTCAAGACGTGACTTGGGAAATAAATCATCAAAGTCGTGTGCGAACTGCCAATCTCGCAAAACAGGCAGGTTGCGAGCGATATGTCCTGCCTTCAAGTTGTAGCATTTATGGATTTCTTGATGAGGTTGCATCCGAATCTACGCCAACCAATCCATTAACAACTTATGCGAAAGCAAATGAACAGGCAGAATTTGGTGTTTTGGAGCAATCTTCGGCTGACTTTTGTGTGGCTGTAATGCGTCAGGCAACAGTGTTTGGTGCGAGTCCGAGGATGCGATTTGATTTAGCTGTTAATGGGATGACTTACGGCGCGTATTCAAACAAAGTTCTGCCTTTGATGAGGGACGGTAAGCAATATCGTCCTATGCTGCATGTCCAAGATACAACGGATGTAATGTGTTTGTTGCTTGAGTGTGATTCGGGGCTAGTGAATGGTGAAATTTTTAACGTAGGTAGTGCTGAAAATAATTACCAGTTAGGGGATCTTGGGCAGCGAGTCGCAAGACAGGTTGGCGAACTCCTTAATGAAGAAATTAAGGTAGAGTGGTATGGCGATCCCGACCACCGAAGTTATCAAGTGGATTTTAGTAAAATCGAGCGCACCTTGGGATGGAAGGCAGCATGGAATGCAGAGCGGGGTGTGAAAGAGATTGTTGCCGCCCTTCAAGCAGGTACTTTGGATAAAACGCCCGAGACAATAACTTTAGACTGGTATAAGCAGCTTGTTTTTTGGGCGAATAAGCTTCGCGGAATGGAAATTTATGGCGGCCTATTGGAGCTAGCTGACTAATGAAAGGCATAGTATTAGCCGGTGGCTCGGGTACGCGTTTACACCCGATCACGCTAGGTGTATCAAAGCAGTTATTACCTATCTATGACAAGCCGATGATCTACTATCCATTGTCGGTATTGATGCTTGCCAAGATTCGCAAAATCTTAATCATCTCAACCTCCGAGGATCTTCCTCAGTACAAGCGGCTTTTAGGTGACGGATCGCAGTTTGGTATTCAGCTTGAATACGCCGTACAAGAAAAGCCGGAGGGTCTCGCGCAAGCCTTTATCATCGGTGAAAAGTTTATTGGTCAAGATTCAGTGTGTTTGGTTTTGGGTGATAATGTATTTTACGGCCCCAACTTCTCGCCGAAGCTTCTTGAAGCAAAACGCAAAGTCGAAGAAGAGCAAATAGCCACCGTGTTTGGTTATCAGGTAAAAGACCCTGAGCGCTTTGGAGTAGTAGAATTCGATCAAAACAAACAAGCTATATCTATTGAAGAAAAACCTGCCCAACCAAAGTCAAAACATGCCGTGACGGGATTGTATTTTTACGATAATCGTGTGGTCGACATCGCAAAAGCCGTACAACCTAGCTCGCGTGGTGAGCTGGAAATTACTTGCGTCAATAATGCCTATCTTGAGAAAAACAACCTGTTTGTAGAAACCTTAGGGCGTGGCTTTGCTTGGCTAGATACAGGCACGCATGAAAGCATGCTTGAGGCATCCCAGTTTGTAGAAACAGTCGAAAAACGCCAGGGTTTCAAGATTGCCTGTTTGGAGGAAATAGGCCTGCATAATGGATGGCTCTCTATCCAAGATCTTTTGGACAAAGTGAAGCAAATGGGGAAGGGGCAATACAGCGCTTATCTAAAGGAAATGGGAAAGGAGTTAGTTGAAGCTGAAGGGGCAGAACAACTGAAAAATTCGGAAGCAGTAAAAGATCAGGAAGTGTTAAAAGAGCTATGATTCCAGTTACGAAACCTTATTTACCAGATCGTGCAACAGTCGATGCCTATATCGACAGCATTTACGAGACCAATTGGCTTACTAATAACGGCCCTCTTGTTCAAAAACTAAGCCAGCGATTGGCGGAGTATTTGGGTATCGACCCCGATTGTTTTGTGCTTGTCGCCAATGGTTCATTGGCATTACACCTCGCCTACAAAGCACATGAGCTAAAAGGCGAGGTCATTACTACGCCCTTTAGCTTCATTGCAACAGCAAGCACACTAAAATGGGAAGGCTTGCAGCCGGTGTTTTCCGATATTGACCCAGACACCTGGAATATAAACCCAGCACTCATTGAAGAAAAGATAAGCGAACAAACCTCCGCCATTGTGCCAGTGCATGTATTTGGTAACCCTTGTATTGTCGAGGCTATTCAAGCTATCGCTGACAAGCACAGCTTAAAAACTGTTTATGACGCATCCCACTGTTTTGGGACAACCTTACATGGCGAATCAGTGCTCAAGCATGGCGATGCTAGCACCATCAGTTTCCATGCCACTAAACTTTTTCATTCGGTCGAAGGCGGCGCAGTAATTACCAAAACCAAAGAGCTAGCCGATAAAATCCGAAAAATGATCAATTTCGGCATTGATGGGCCTGATTCGATCGGAATGCTTGGTACTAATGCAAAGATGAGTGAGTTTCACGCGGCGGTCGGGCTTGCTGTGCTTGACGACATTGAAACTATCAAACAGCAACGTGCTGATATATGGGATGCGTATGCAAAAGAGCTAGGCCATCAATATCAGCTACAGCAGCGCCACTCAAATGCAAACAACAACCATGCATACTTCCCCATGGTGTTAGAGAGCGAACAGGCAGTGCTAAATACCGTAGCCAATTTGGCAGAGAAAGGTATTCAGGCTCGTCGTTACTTTTATCCTTCACTTGAGCAGGTAAAAGAATTGCAAAGTACAGCTGAATACCCAGTCTCTAGGGATATTTCATCGCGTATTTTGTGTTTGCCTATTTGGGCGGGAAGTACAGGTTTAAATGAGAGGTTTATTTTGGATTCGTTGAAAGGGATGGTGGTTGCATGAAAGTAGCAATTATGCAGCCATACTTTTTGCC
>NZ_LWFI01000345.1:0-793 GCF_001635735.1 Oleiphilus sp. HI0067 | reverse complement strand
TATGTTTGATTTGAGCCCCACGCCCCATGTATCTGTCGTCGAAAATAGATTCTCTCAAACGACCTATTACAGAAAGAAAATAACAAGCGACTCTAACGCACCAACAGGCATATTAGGACAACCACTCGTAGAAGCAGGAATCGTTAGCGAAGACTATTACTTAAAATGCCTTCAAAAGCTAAGTAAGAATGGTAAAGCTTACTATTTTCCTCACAGAGCTGAATCAAAGGAGAATATTCAAAAATGGTTATCATTGGCAAACCTTAAGCTTATTGAAGATGATCGCCCTATTGAAATTTCTATCACATCATACAAAGTCTCGAGCATAGTTGGCTTTATTAGCACAGCTCTCAAAACTTTGTCTCTCCTATACCCAAAACTAAATATCCAATTTATAAGAACGCCAGACGATGAGTTTCTTACTGAAAAATTCCGAATAAATGCGCGAAACACCTATGCACAATATAAGGGCGAGAAAGTCTCAGAGATAAAACTGGATATCCATTAATACAAGGAGCATTTACTTTACGGTCTACTTTTGTCCAAGATAGTCCCCTTTCAACTGCGCTACTTTTTCCAGTAGCGAAGAAGTAGCAGTTTCTACTGCATCATCACTGCTGAGTGTAGATCTTTCTGTCTTAGCAATGGTCAACAACTTATCACCAAGCAGTTTATAGTCGGAGTCTTTCACATAACGCACTGGAACCGGGTAGCTCATCCATTTTTTCGGGCCTAGGCCAAATCGCGCAGCCCCTCCCTTTAGTTTGCGCTCAAAAAGACGTCCCGTATCTCG
>NZ_LWFI01000344.1:0-836 GCF_001635735.1 Oleiphilus sp. HI0067 | reverse complement strand
GTAAGTATTTGCATTTTGAGCCTTTTATTTCGAACAAAAAAAGGGAGTCAAAAGACTCCCCAAGCTTGCCATCATATAAGCCTAGAACGTATATGAGATACCTAACATGTAAATAGATGGATCGATATCAACATCAACGCTTGCTTTGACTTTACCAGCGTTACTATCGGTAGTGATCTCAGCCTTGGTGTCGATGTCTATCCAGTAGTAAGAGCCATTCAAATCAATGCTGTCAGTCAATACATAATCAAAGCCGGCATGAATAGCGACGCCGGTGCTGTCTTCCAATTCAATTTTTGTATTGCTTACGCTTGTAATACCCTCCGGGCCACCTTCGGCTGCCGCAGCGAGTGTTTCGAAAGTTGCCGCGTTACATAATGCCGGTGTTACTTTCCTTCAAAGAACGCTGTGTAGTTTAGACTCATGCCAACATAGGGTTGGAATTTTGAGCCGCTGTTTATGAGGTGGTAATTCAATGTCACCGTTGGTGATAAGCGTTTTGTCGAAGCGATGTCGGCATTTATCGCAAGGCTAATGTCATGCTCAAAAGGTGTGACGCCAAGCACTTCAATGGCTAATGTGTCGCTAAACATATAGATTCCGCTTAAGCCTAGTTGGGTATCGCTATCTACATCTACATTGCCTATGCCAGTATTGCCAAATGCTGGCGTATCGATCCGATTAAGCCGCTAGACGCATCAGAAGATACTTTTGCAGCGCCGCCGCGAACAATAATGTCGCTTTCTTGATAGGCGAATGAATTTCCTGAAAAACCAAAGGATGCGGCTGCTAGGGAAAGAATACTTTTCTTGAACATAATCTTTCTCGATCTTTGT
>NZ_LWFI01000343.1:0-1115 GCF_001635735.1 Oleiphilus sp. HI0067 | reverse complement strand
GATGAACCAAATAGAAGCCGATAGAGATGGAACTATATCAGAAGTATTAGTAGAGAATGGCGCTCCGGTAGAGTTTGACCAACCGCTATTCAGCATCTCATAACGGAAAACTTCACCTTATGCTTAAAAAAGTACTCATCGCAAACCGTGGAGAAATCGCTTTACGGATTTTGCGTGCGTGTAAAGAAATGGGTATCCATAGCGTTGCAGTTCACTCAAAAGTTGATCGCGACCTGATGCACGTTAGGCTTGCCGATGAATCCGTTTGCATTGGCGGAAATCAACCCACGGAAAGCTATCTGAACATTCCAGCGATTATCGCTGCCGCGGAAGTGACTAACGCAGATGCTATTCACCCAGGCTATGGATTCCTTGCTGAAAACTCTGATTTTGCTGAACAAGTTGAGCGCAGTGGTTTTACCTTCATTGGCCCTAGCGCCGATGTTATTCGACTAATGGGTAATAAAGTTTCAGCAATTCAAGCAATGAATCAAGCTGGTGTACCAACGGTTCCAGGCTCTAACGGCCCACTGAGTGACAACACAGCAGACACAATAGCGATCGCAAAATCTATCGGTTTTCCGGTGATGATCAAAGCAGCCTCTGGTGGCGGTGGACGCGGAATGCGCGTTGTCTACGAAGAATCAGAACTAGTTAATTCAATTGCCCTTACCAAGCAAGAGGCAAAAAATGCATTTGGCGATGATACCGTTTACTTAGAAAAATTCCTCGATAGGCCTCGCCATGTGGAGGTCCAAGTACTCGCGGACGGTCAAGGCAAAGCCATTCACCTTGGCGATCGAGACTGCTCTTTGCAGAGACGTCACCAAAAAGTCATTGAAGAAGCACCGGCACCAAATGTCGACGAAACTGCTCGCCAAGAAGTGTTTGATGCCTGCGTTAAAGCATGTATCGATATTAACTACAGAGGCGCAGGTACTTTTGAGTTCTTATATCAAGACGGCAAGTACTATTTCATCGAAATGAATACCCGTATACAGGTAGAACACCCTGTAACGGAAATGATCACCGGCGTGAATCTAGTCAAAGAACAGATGAAGATCGCTGGAGGAAAGTCGCTGACCTACACCCAAGAAGAGATCAAATTTAAAGGC
>NZ_LWFI01000342.1:0-846 GCF_001635735.1 Oleiphilus sp. HI0067 | reverse complement strand
AGCAATTCGATCTATTAGCCGGATATGGCAAAAATGAATACTACAAAGAAAGGTTCGGAGGCAGAATTCAGAACATTTCTACCAAGCAATATTTAAGAAGTAAGTGGGTGAAGTTGATATACCGAATCTACGACAAAAAAAGATCTCTACAAGAAAAGCTATTTAGCAAAAAAACGATTTTTGAGAAAGCTTCGCTCTTGCTCCGATAACCCGCTAAAAAGAAAAGCAACAGCGTAAACCAGCCCACCTACGGAAACCGCACCTACCAACTCCAGATAACTACTAATAGAAACATTCATTTGGTAAATCGAAACACCTAAAATCATTGCCATTAGTGCGGGTAAAACCGGGAGAATAACTCGGCTAAAGTAATGAGTGAACTTGAGTTCTAAACTCGAGAAACCATATTTCATCAGAACAGGCACAAGCACCAACATAGGAATAAGAGAACCAAGCGCAACACCTTCTATACCCCAAATTTGGACCAAAATCAGACTTAATATCAAATTAGAAATAGCCGCAACGGTGTAAACCTTGGCCGAATAACCATGCTTGTTTACAGCAGTAAGATAACGCGTGCTGAAAGGATTTAAAAAAGGAAGTGCGATATATACAACGAGTATCGCAACAATGAGAGGTGCCTTCTCAACATATTCTTGCCCTATCCAAAGACCAATAAAAACAGGACCTAAAAGCACTGCACCCGCACATAAGGGCAACATTAAGGCAACTACATACTTACTATATTGAACAAATGCCTCACGCAGCTCGATTTGCGAGGACTTAACTGCTAAATCGCTAAAGAAAGGCATAAAAGCATGGGTCGTTGTCCAGCCTATATTTCGA
>NZ_LWFI01000341.1:0-688 GCF_001635735.1 Oleiphilus sp. HI0067 | reverse complement strand
TTCTGCTAACCATGCACCACTTGCAGCAAAGATAAGCATAAGCATGAGAATGAAAAATCCAGCAAAGAAAGCTCCCGCCTCTTCTTCAAATACTGCGAGCAACATTCCCAGAGCAGGTGAGTAACGTGTGAGCTTCAAAAGACGAAGCATACGGAAGGTACGTAGAATGCGTAGATCGATTGGAATGAACAGATAGAGCAACGCAGGTAAGATAGCAAGCAAGTCAATAATCGCAATCGGCGATCGCATCCATGATATACGAGAAGGTGAATCTTGCTTTTCAGGTACGATCCATAAGCGCAACAGGTACTCTAAAATAAAGATGCATAAGGAAATGCCTTCAAATACATTAAAGGCTCCTTCCCAGCTTTGGTAGATGGAATCAACCGTTTCCAAAATAACGGCGCCGACATTGAGTATGATCAGCACAACGAGGGCAACTTCCAGAAGTTTGGGCCCCCAAGCCTCTCTATCAGGCCGTTCCAACCACCAATAGATCTTTGCCCGAAGTTTATTTTTAGATACTAAAATATCACTCATGGCGGAAAGTCATCCACGCGCGCGTTACGGGAATAACTATTTGTGATAGTAATGCAGTCCCCCATATCAGGTTGGCGACAATTGAGGGTACGTGAGGGACAATAAAGAAACATCCTACAGCAACAATAATTCCAAATAATCGGACATC
>NZ_LWFI01000340.1:0-1052 GCF_001635735.1 Oleiphilus sp. HI0067 | reverse complement strand
TAACTCTCGCTTTCCCACTACTTGATCTATTTCATCGAACGATTTTTGTTGTATGTGAGGGTGTGATGCGATTAAGTAAAATACCCATGTCATGGTGTTGGATGTGGTTTCATGCCCAGCAGAAAGAAGGGTAATTAATTCTTCCATAAGCAGCTCTTTTGGCATTTTAGAGCCGTCTTCATATTCAGCTTCCATTAACATCGAGAGCAGATCGTCTCCGAAGACAAAGGATCCATCATCTTGTCTTCTAGCGTCGATCATCGTTTCAATATTATGCATCAATTTTGATTTAGCTCGAGCAAGTCGTTTTTGTCCCGGCATCGGAATCCACGATGGCAATACAAACATGCTCTGGAAGCCTTTATTCATGATGAATTGCAATTCATGAATCAGCGCGCCGATTTCGTCAGATAGTGCGCTCATATGCTCCATATCATTATTGAAGAGTGTTTTAGATACGATATACAGCGTGAGTTTGAACATATCATCGTTCACATCCCTCACTTCGTCTTCTTCCAGCGATGTTGCGTAGCTATACGAGTAATCGATCATCGTTTGCGCATAGTTTTGAATTCGGCGAAAGTGAAAGCCAGGTTGGGCAAGCTTTCTCTGTGTCTTATGTGAGGAGTAACTGTTGTTTGTTACCAAACCGTTGCCGAGCACATGAGCCATCACGCCTACATCACATTCAGCCTTGCGAAAATCAGTGTAGTGCTTCACAAGAATCTGGTGGCTCATTTCTGCGCTAGTAACAAAGGATATCCGCTCACCAGGTACGCGCCAATCAGCCACATGTTCTCCGTAATTAACAGCGGAACGAACAAACGCTAAGGGATTTCTAGCGAAATCAAATAAGTTCCCAATTAATGGGCTTGCCGGCATCACACCTTTAAGCGGAGTAGGGACGGGAGAAGTAACAGTAGGATCGCGGAACATGAAAGCTTTTCTTATTAGTCTTTATTTGAGGGTAATAATAATTTCACTTCATTGGCATCACCACGCGCTTGTTTTGCGTGCTTCTGTTTTATACGGCTATAAAAAATTATTTTCGA
>NZ_LWFI01000339.1:0-877 GCF_001635735.1 Oleiphilus sp. HI0067 | reverse complement strand
AAAGATGAGGCTGATCAACTTAAGCAAGAATGGCAAAAGTTGCGCCGTAAGGAAATGAGCCCTAGTGAATTTAGAGACCTAACGGGGCGCATGGATACCTTCTTGACTCAACTTGGTAATGACTCAGATAAGGTATATCAAAATTTATCATCTATATTGCTTGCACAGGATTTTCAGGACTTAACGGGTCAAGTTATCAATCGTGTAACAAATTTAGTTAAAGATGTTGAAGAAAATCTCGTTAACCTTGTAAGGATGGCCGGAAAGGTCGACCAAATTACAGGTACTGTGCACGACCTTGAGTCCATCGAAACCAATATGGATGGCGAAGGTCCACAGATGAAAAAAGAAGAACGCGAAGATGTTGTAAATGGTCAAGACGATGTGGATGACCTTTTATCAAGCTTAGGGTTTTAGGAAGAGTACAAAGGGGTTAGTGAATGAGCTTTGAGCCAGATGAAGAGATCTTGCAGGACTTTCTTGTTGAGTCTGGTGAGATTCTTGAGCAGTTATCTGAACAGCTCGTTGAACTAGAACAAAACCCTGAAGACCTAGATCTTCTCAATGCAATATTCCGTGGCTTTCATACCGTTAAAGGTGGGGCAGGGTTTCTTCAGTTAGAGGCCTTGGTCGATTGCTGTCATATTGCTGAAAATGTGTTTGATGTCTTGCGTAACGGTAAGAGAACCGTAGACGCCGAATTGATGGATGTGGTGCTTCGTGCACTTGATTCCGTTAATGTCATGNTTGATGAGGTTCGTTCTGGCGAACAACCGAGTCCTGCAGAACCTTCGCTATTAAAAGATTTAGAGCGCTTTGCATGTGAACAAGGCGCGGAGCCGGTGGCAGAGGAAGTACCTGAAGCTGCTCCGAATGA
>NZ_LWFI01000338.1:0-1389 GCF_001635735.1 Oleiphilus sp. HI0067 | reverse complement strand
CAGCGCCAGAAATACCATCTTCGAAGGTTAAATCGCCTTCTTCTGTGACATGGCCGTTCATAAAGAAATTGATGTTATGACTGATATCGCGCTTCGTAATTCCGTACTGAGGATTCTCGGTAATCGCCAACATCCAGCTATCACGACAGGCGTGCATGCAACGCTTTTCGAGGTCATAGCGCACAGTATTGCTTTCCGTCGCACAAGCACCACCAAGGGTGTCGTGACGACCGCAAGTGTCAGCAACAATTTCAAGCATCACGTTATTAAAATTTGATCGAAGCTCTGAACCTGCAGTGAGGTAAACAGCACCCTGCTCGCGCACAGTATCCATCGCGCTGTAACGTTCAGTCGGGTTGTGTGCATTAAAAAACAAGGTGTCAGCGGCTTGGTTGCCTTCTAGGTCTAGAATACGGATGATTTCTCCCGCATTGACCACACCAATGTAATAGTCCCCTGCATCAACCACTTGTCGGGTCAGTGCATTTTCAGGAAGTAATGTGCTCTCAATAATCATGGCGTGCCCCCTAAGCCCAACTGATACAAGGCATTGTTTGCAAATCCTCGTCCATTTTCAGGGCGGAAATTCTTACAGTAATCATCTTCGGTGACAGGCAATGCCTCACCCAATTCAATTTTTACGTCCATTGTTGGGTAGCTTGAAGACTGATCTAAAGGATGTGGGCAGGTATGCAGCACAACAATGGAATCTATCTCCATACGCAAAGTCACTGAAGCACCTTGTGTATCTGCCGAGGCATCAAGTGCCATCTGACCTTCAGAATTTACCGAGACCTTACTAAACCAATTAATGTTTGCCGCCAAATCTGCGGGGCCCAAACCATATTTCGCAAGCTCTACTAAGGTCGCGTCGTGCCCATTTTGCAGCCAATCATTTCGATCTGTTTGATAGTCACGCGCACCCCAGCGCGCCTCAATATGAGAGGCATGAGAATTACCACAAACTGATTCGTGCCAGCCGAGAGAATCCTCAACGATCGAAGCGAAAATTCGCCCCATATCTGAATACAAGCAATTGCCTTTTGTGAGTTTAAATGTGTGCTGGCACTTGAGGGTATCAGGCGCGTTGTAGCGCTCTAATAAGTCCTCGGGGTTATAAAACAACATTCCAACGTTGGCGCCGCCAAGTAAGTCTGTTAGTCGTAAAATCGTGCCTTTACGTAAGCGAAAAGACCAATGTGAGCCTTCCGCAATTTGAGTGGTGTAAGAAATAGAACGGATGTACTCGCTCATAACTTGTCCTTACTTTCTTTTTTAATAGATGTAGCCGCGCAAAACACGACTGATTGCTAATGTCTCTTATTACTTCGATCTAAATAGGCTTATGCAACCTGTTGCGGAACAGGCCGAATGTCATCATCGATTTCT
>NZ_LWFI01000337.1:0-850 GCF_001635735.1 Oleiphilus sp. HI0067 | reverse complement strand
ACCTCAGACACATACTCCATTTCTATCACGCGTCCGCTCGCGCCATAGACCTTTGGCACCGACCAATAATCAGAACCAAGTGCTCGTTCGTAAAAACGTCTTTGTGTTTCAGCTTCTAAAGAGAAATCTAACTCTTGCTCAAAACCACGCGTGAACTCTTTAATTTGTTCTGCCATTGATTTCAAAAAAGGCTTAAGTTTTGAGTGAGGAGCCCAATACTGACTACTAATCAACATTAATTCGATTGCCAACGAACCCATCGCAAATTCGCGTTCAAGATTATGACGCGCAACTTTCACGACAATAGGTACCAGTACTGTTGATGTTTCTAACTCTGAATTCGTATTTTCAACGGCTTTCTTGGCCAAAAACACGGAACCAATTGACCCACTTTTTAGAGGCTTTGATGCATCAAATTCGTAGTACATGCTCTCTGGCGGCTGACCAAAATCTTCAAAAAACACTTTTCTCACTTGTTCGACTGACATCGGCTCAACATCTTGCTGGAACACCGCAAGTTCGCGTGAAATTTCTTCGGGCAGAAAATCAGCACTGGCCGCAGCAACTTGTGCCATTTTGATAAACAAGGGACCGAATTCACTTACCATCTTCGAAACGATTTGCGCTTGGGCATGGAAGTCTTTAGGGTCGGTTTCCAAGAAAGGTTTTATGTAACGGATTGCTTGAATTTGACGCTTTAAGATCTGAATATCGCCGCGCAATACTTGTAGCTTACGTACAATTTCATTAAAACCGTCACGATTGATTTTTCTCAAGTGCTTGATGGTATTGATCGCCTCTACCAAAAGCGGCTCGTAGACGCGGATAATTGCGCGGGTGATCTCTAGAT
>NZ_LWFI01000336.1:0-646 GCF_001635735.1 Oleiphilus sp. HI0067 | reverse complement strand
TATCGAATGCAAACGCACTACAAATCCTTTAACTAACCTTGGTCTTATGCATCACATTTAACAATGCACCGAGCATAATCAAAACAACCCCGACTACTGCAAGTATGCTCGGCACTTCAGCAAAAAACATCCAACCAAAAATAACGGAAAAAACAACCTGCACATAAGAAAATGCCGTTGCCCTCGCAGCAGTTTCTGTTTTCATCGCTTTTGTTAAGCCCTCTTGACCGATCTGAGTAAATATCCCCACGGCCAATAAAACAAAATACGTTGTCCAAGACTCTGGCACCACAAAGTCGTTCCCTAATACAACAAGAGAAAACGGTAAAGCGATTAAGGGGAAATAAAAAATAATGACGGAGCTGTCTTCAAGGTGACTAAGTTTTCGCACCAGCACATAAGCAATGGCACTGCCGAATGCTCCAATCAAGGCAAAAATAACGCCTAGTTGATCGAGTTGAGTAAGACTACCTCCATGCACCCAACTTGGCTCAACAACCAAAATTAAGCCGACAAGACTCAAAACGATGCTCCCCAACAAAGACGCATGAAAACGCTCGGCTAAAAAAAACAAAGCTAGTACTGCGACGAAAACAGGGTGTAAATATTGAAGCATCGTGGCTTCGGCAAGAGGAAGACGAGTCAA
>NZ_LWFI01000335.1:0-1910 GCF_001635735.1 Oleiphilus sp. HI0067 | reverse complement strand
GATTGGTCGATGCGACCATTGCATTACGGCACATTTGGTTATGACGGATTTTGGGATTTATTTGTGAAAACAATTTGGTTCATCTTCGGTTTGGCGATGAGCATTCTATCCATCTCTGGCATGATCATTTTCTATCAGCGGACCAAATCGGCAACTAAAAAAGCCATCAATAGCGGGCGTATCCGAGGAAAACTTAAGAAAGTTTGGTTAGTACTTAGGCCATGGGGCGGACCAATGTCTGGGTTCAAATATCTCAATTGGGCTTTTCTTACTGTCATCTGTATCGGCATTAGTATCGGCTTTAAACTGCAGAGCGAAGGAACGTCGGGATCCGGTTACCAGTATAAAGCTCAAGACATAGGGCCATGGAACATATCGCTCAACGCGACTCTCGGATTACTTGAAAAAGACCTAGATCCGATTCAAGCAGGACGCTCCACTACCCTCAACGCATATATCCATGAAGGACATGCCGACGCGATAAAGTTCATGTATGTAAAAGTGGGCAAACCACGCACAAAGCGTGCTCCAGGGGCGGTATTACATGGCACCGTTGGCAATCAACATGCGCATACACCAATTCCAAAGACACTAAAAGACGACGCCGAGTTATGGCTCACGATAGAGAGTTGGGACGGGGAATTTTATCAAACCTCTTGGTCATTGATGCCTGACGGCATTAACACCGTTGATTTACGCGCATCTCAAGCCGACGAAGTAAGCGTCAAGTCGGTCAACCCAACAAACCAAACTGGGAGTTCTCAAACACAGAATACTCCTGCACATCACCTTAAAACAGAACAACACACACTTGCTGCCAAGTAGGATTAATTCGTGAAAACTATCAAAAAGGTACTACCACTTGTCGCAGGTTTAGTCGTCTTTATCCCACTAAGCCATGCCCATTACCCTATTTTAAACTGCACGGTTGGAAACAACGAAAAAGCCCCTCATCAAGTACGATGCGAAGCTAGTTTTTCAAACCGAGCGAAGGCACCTAATGTCATTATGGAAGTTTACTCAGAAGATGACGAAGTCATCTCTGAAGGACACACAGATAACGATTCCATTTACACCTTCGATCGTCCTGAGGGCGTGTATTTTATTATTATGGATGCAGGCCCTGGCCACGTCTTAGAAATCTCCGACGAAGAAGTCGTTGAGATCTAACATATGACAACTTACTCCGAAAAAGTACGTGCGCGAGATGGCAAGCTTGAAGACAAGCTTGTGTTTGGATTTAGCGCGCTGACTTTGCTGATAGCAGCGATTTTACTGTATTCCTTATACGGCCATCCACAAGCTGATTTCACGGCTGTACCAAAACCTATTCGCGCTGCTCTAACCTCGTTAAGCAATGCAGGTGAAGAAATACAAATGGTTCGAGCAATTGAAGGGCGCATACCGAGTGTTGATGAACTTTCCGAACTCGGCATCCAACCATTTTCATCCACACACTTGGAATCGCTTATTCAATTTCACTGGGCGCAAGTAACGACGTGCTATGTTGGTCAAACTCAAATAAAGACTCACCGCTATTTCATCAAACTTGAGCTACCAAATGGCGCGGGCGAACCAAAAAGTCCTCTCTGGTATTACGATGAACAAAACAATCTTAGCAACGTTGACCTAAAGACCCTTTGTTTCGACACCACTATCCATTGGCACTCCGCGGCAACAATTAATAAGATTTACGAAAACAAACATGATCACTAGCCTTCTCACGCGCATAAAAACTATACGACCGATATTACGAATTGCTTTTCTAACATCGCTTCTGGTCACAAGTCATAATGTATCAGCCAAACTCAATATTGGTATTACTCTTCATCCTTATCATAGCTATGTGGCAAACATTGTTGGTGACCGAGCAAATGTAATACCTCTGATCGAAGCAGGGTTTAATCCAC
>NZ_LWFI01000334.1:0-31308 GCF_001635735.1 Oleiphilus sp. HI0067 | reverse complement strand
AAGGTTGATTGGTCAGAGGGTTATTAACATCGAGCATTTCACCTAGCGTAATTTGAGCGTTACCAATATTACCTAAGCTACTGCGCGAACGAATGGGCGATGCTAAAGCGATCTCATCGACTCGATCAATCACTTGCTCAAAATTGATAGCGCCAGCTTGCGTGGGATAAAGCGTAAAGCGATCCCCTTCTTTGAAGGTGCCACCATTAAACGATAACTGAAAACCATCGATCGAAACGCGACTAGGGAAAACATTCGACAGGGTCGATTTATAAACGGTTTCGTCTGTGGATTGATTCACCACAATAAAGTCGGCATCGGTCGGCCCTTCAAATCTCAACTCATAATTATCCGTGGTGAGCTGGGATGTATCTTGAATAAAAATCGATACCGATTGATCGTAAGGTGGTGTGTTTAATGAGTTTGCAAGAACACGCTCCGCTGCAACGGCTGGGTCATTAATATCGGCGAAAAACAAACCGCCTAAATTGTTCTCTAGATCCATGCCCACGGCATGCTGATCGTTCATCGAATCCGCTAATGTCATGGCAATACGACCAATGGCATTAATGGATGTGGTCAGCTCTCCATCGCGAAACGCTAATAAGCCACCGACGGAGCCACCAGTAACATTATCGGTGATGTTTTGCTGTAGCCCATCTTTGACGATGGCGAGATCTAATAAGCGTCCATCAGCAGGATTACGAATGGTCTGTAGCTGAGACGCAGAATTGCCTAATACGAGCGGGTCGCCTTTTCCGAGATACACATTTACTGTTCCGTTGTTCGGGTTTTCAACAACAGAAAGTTGAACGTATTCAGATAGTTCACGCAATAGCTCGTCGCGTTCATCAAGCAATTGATTCGGCTTTTGACCTTCACCTGTAGAACTACTAGCGAGTGCGATAGCTGCATTCGTTTCAGCAAGCCCCTGCGCCAGCGCATTGATCGACGAAACATCCGCTTCAAGATTCTGATTGATATTCGCAACTACGCCTTCAAGGCGCGCCGCCAATGTTTGAAAGCGCGACACTAAGCCTTCAGCTTGCGTGAGCAATAATTGACGCTGAGGTACAGAAGTTGGGTCTTCAGCCGCGCCTTGCAAAGATTCAAAGAAACGGCTCAGCGATGGCGTTAAGCCTGTTGCCTCGCTCGCTAAAAGATTATCGATAACAGAAGCTTGATCAAGAATCGCCTCACGTTCGTTATAAATACTGGTATCAAAACGCTGCTGCGCCAAAACAAAGTCCGATGTAATACGACGAATCGCATCAACACTTGCGCCCTGCCCAACATAACCTGCAGCCGTTAGCTCCCCTGGTTTATCAACAAAGATCGCTTCTTGGCGGCTATATCCAGGCGTATTAATGTTCGCAACGTTATTACCTGTGACAGACAGGCCAACCTGATGCGTTTTTAAGCCACTAATACCTATGTTAATTAAATCAGCCACGTCTAGTTACCACCCTTTACTGATTGAAAGATGGCATCCATGTCTGACAAACGATTCTGAACAATATTTCCAATTTTGTTCGCGTACTCTGGATCAGTCGCATAACCAGATTGCTGCAATGCTTGCGCAAAGGCGATCGGCTGTTCTTTCATAGAAAGCGCTTCTTCATAACGCGGATTGCCTTCTAAGAACTTGGCATAATCAGCAAAGCTTTCTTCATAAGATTGATAGGTTCTAAAGCTATCACGCTGCTTTAAGGCGACTCCCTGATGAAACTCAGTGGTAAGAATATTGGTACTGTCACCTTGCCAACCATTATTGGCCTTAATGCCAAATAGGTTGAAACTTGGAGCTCCATCTTCACGCAATATTGGTTTGTTTCCCCAACCAGTTTCAAGCGCTGACTGAGCCAACATGAGTTTGGCTGAGATGCCAGTTTGGGCTTCGATTTTTTGAGCAATCGGAGCAAGCGATGCAATAAAATCATTTGGACTATTAAATACAGTCTTTTTAAGCTCGCTAGTTCCTGACGTTAACAATGAAGCATTCTCTTCATTGCTCGCATCATTCGCTTGCTTAGCACTCAATTGATCAACTTGTTGCATTGCTTCAACGAGCTTCGCAGGCTCTAATCGAGGGAAGCCTTTACGCTCATAATCGCTCAAGGACATCTTCTTGTTCGCGATACTGAGGTCGCTCGGTACTAAGCCCTTACTTTCTAATATCTGGCGCTCGATAACTTCAGCGAGGCCAATACCGCCGCCGTTTTTCCCCGCCAATGACACAGAAATCTGGGAGTCGAACATTTCTTGATAGAATTCGCTCTCATTACTAGAAAGAATATTGCCTTCTGAAAAGCCCTTATTCGCCTCTCGCATTGATTTGAGCATCATTGAAATAAACAAGGACTCAAACTGCTCGGCAACTGCTTTGATACCCTCTCGTGTATCTTTAGTTGAGGCAGACTTTAGCCCCTGCAGCGCAGATAAATCGTTGTAGTTGGAGACGTCTGGCGTTTGGATCATTAGATCACCACCAAATCCGCTTTCAGTGCGCCAGCTTGTTTGAGCGCTTCTAGCACCGCCATGATATCGCCAGGTGCTGCTCCTACACGGTTAACAGCTTGTACAATCTCACTAAGCGTGGTCGCAGGACCAAACTCAAACATGCGGCCTTTTTCTTGTTCAGCACTGACATCTGAACGCGGCACAACGACTGTTTGGCCGTCCGAAAATGGATTAGGTTGGCTGACTTCAGCTTGCTCGTTGATCGTCACCGTCAAACTGCCATGGGTTACAGCGGCAGGAAGTACTTTTACATTTTGCCCAACAACGATGGTTCCAGTTCGCGAATTAATAATGACTTTTGCGGCAGCCTCACCTGGCTCAACATTCAGATTTTCTAGCATTGCGAGATACGACACGCGCTGCGCTGAGTCCCTCGGAGCACGCACACGAATTGATGTGCCGTCTTGCGCATAGGCTGTGTCCGGACCAAGCATATCGTTGATTTGCTGCGAGACGTTCATGGCCGTTGTAAAGTCAGGCTGATGCAAATTAAATGTGATCGTATCGCCTTGGCTAAACGGACTCGCAATACCGCGCTCTACCGTCGCACCATTTGGTATACGCCCCACACTTGGAACATTCACCGTAATCGATGAACCATCGCTACCATCTGCACCAAAACCACCAACGACCAAACTGCCCTGCGACATGGCATAAATTCGACCATCGGCACCTTTAAGCGGTGTCATTAGCAAAGACCCGCCACGTAGGCTCTTCGAATCACCGAGGCTTGATACCGTGACATCAATGCGTTGGCCAGGTTTGGCGAACGCGGGCAAATCCGCATGCACAGCAACCGCTGCAATATTCTTCGCTTTTGGATCAACACCAGGTGGAATCGTGATACCAAATTGATTCATCAAATTACGGAATGTTTGGCTCGTAAATGGGGTTTTATCACCCGTGCCATCTAAACCAACAACGAGACCATAACCGATCAATTGGTTGCTTCGGACACCTTCAATACTTGCCATATCTTTCAATCTATCTGCGTGCGCAGGCGATAGTAACCACACACTTACTAGCACGATACATAATAAATTTATTAGAAAAGATAATTGTCTCAGCATCATTAACGCTCCCTACTACAGAGGCCACCATTCGCTGTTAAAGAATCGCGTCAACCAACCTTGTCGATTCACTTGATCAAACTCACCCGTGCCACCATATGCGATTCGGGCATTCGCAATTTTTGAAGACGGAACCGTGTTATCAATACCGATATCTTGAGGTCGAATCAGACCAGTTAAACGGATGTACTCATCCCCTTGATTCAAACTCAACCATTTCTCACCTTGCACGCGAAGTAATCCGTTAGGAAACACCTCAGCAACAGTGACTGAAATAGCACCCGCAAGACTATTGCTTTGCCCAGATTCAGCTGAGCCCTCAAATTCGCGTTCAAACGATGGATCGGTTGCTAAGCTCATACCCTTAAAGCTGATGGTATTGCCGAGAATATTCGCTTCGTTAAAGTCGACTTCATCGCTTTTGTCATAAGTCGTGTCTGCGCTTTTACTCGCTCGCGTGGACTCTTGCAGGTTCACGGTCAAGATGTCACCGACATTGATCGCAACTTGATCGCCATAGACACTAAACTGGCGATGAGATTGAAAAATACTACCGGTCACAGGTTCACCCATGCGCAAGCTTTGCGCAGGGATCGGCGCATATCTGGGATCATCCGGAACAGGGTGCTCTCGCGTAATCGCAGCACAACCAACGCTCGCCAAAATGGCAAGCGTATTAGCAAGTTTCAATGCAGCTTTGATTACGTTCAACATAGACAAAAACTCAACAACAGCATTACACGTTCTGCGAGATAAACTGCAGCATTTGATCTGCAGTCGAAACGACTTTTGAGTTCATTTCGTAGGCGCGCTGCGTGGTAATCATGTTCACCAACTCAGTCACAACATCTACGTTTGAGGTTTCCAACATGCCTTGGCTCACCGTGCCAATTCCATCTAAGCCAGGCGTGCCAACAATTGGATTGCCACTAGCTTCGGTTTCGCGGAACAAGTTATTACCAATGGCTTTTAAACCTTGCGGGTTAATAAAATCTGCAAGATCAATTTGCCCAAGGTTCTGCAAAGCTGGGTCACCCGCAACAGTGCCTGTAATCACGCCATCTTCGCCAATCGTAATTTCGTTCATTCCTTCTGGAATAGTAATGGCTGGCTCTAAGGCGTGGCCGTTAGCGGTCACAACTTGCCCATCTGAATTAATCTGAAATCTACCATCGCGCGTGTATGCGGTAGACCCGTCAGGTAAGGCAATCTGAAACATGCCTCGACCAGAGATCGCCATATCTAGAGGACGCTCCGTTACCTGCATTGAGCCTTGACTAAATTCTTTAACCGTTCCAACAACACGAACACCCGTACCAAGCTGCAGGCCTGATGGGAGCTGAGAATCCTGTGAGCTAAGCGCACCTGGATCTCTCTTAATTTGATATAGAAGATCTTGAAAAACTGCGTCATCACGTTTGTAACCAACGGTGCCGACATTGGCCAAGTTATTCGAAATGGTCGATAACTTGGTATCTTGTGCACTCAGGCCCGTTTGACTGACATATAAAGCGGGATGCATGACTCTCTCCTATCTAGAACAACCCAAGCGAGGGGTTGACCTGAAATCGGGCAGCAAAATCATGCCGCCCACAACGTTAAATTGACTTATTTAGGAAAATTGCAACAAGCGTGCCGAAGCTTCACTATTTTGATCAGCTTGACTCATTAATTTGACTTGCAGCTCGTATTGACGCGAAAGCGTAAGAATTTCGGTTAACGCAGATACGGCATTCACATTCGAACCTTCAAGAAAACCAGATTCAACGTGAATGGTTTCATCTAAAGGAGGCTCAATACCATCTTTGACGTACATTAAACCGTCACCACGTTTTTCCATATTGGCAGGATCTGGATTCACCAAGCGAATACGATCAATCTGTACAACTGCAGCCTCACCACCTAGCGGGATAACGGAGATAGCTCCATCCACTCCAATCTCAACTCCAGCCGATGGAGGAACAACAATTGGCCCACCCTCACCCAGAACTTCTAGACCCGAACCTGTGCGCAAGAAACCGTTTACATCAATCTGCAAATCACCCGCGCGCGTAAAGGCTTGCTCGCCATCAGGAGACTGAACAGCAATCCAGCCCTCACCCTTTAAAGCGATATCTAGCGCATTGCCTGTTTCCTGCAGCGGACCTTGCTCAAAGCGCGTCGCTGGACGCTCTGTCATTGAATATGCACGACTTGGAAAATGCTCACCATACACAGACATCGCGCGCGCCTGCGCAAAATCTTCTTTAAACCCCGTGGTATTCACATTCGCCAAATTGTTGGAATGTGCGCGTTGCGCATACATATTTTGCTTTGCGCCACTCATCGCAATATATAAAGCTTTATCCACTTGAGTGTCCTTTTTTCGTCAGATATTTACTATTAAGAGGTATAAAGCAATTTATCTGCCAAGGACTAAACGCAAAAAAGGAAAACACAGAAGTGCTTCCCTTTTTTATCGCCTTCAACCAGAAGGCGGCGAATATCAAAAAAGAAAATTAGATATTCAGAATAGTCTGCTGAATCGTATCAGCGGTCTCGATAGTCTTTGAGTTAGCCTGATAATTACGCTGAGCAACGATCAAGTTCACCAGCTCTTGCGACAAATCAACATTCGATGACTCTGTCGCAGAAGAAGTTAATAAGCCTAATGATGCAGTCCCCGGCGCACCAACAACAGCATCACCAGAAGCAAATGTTTCTACCCAAACACTGTCACCAACCGGCGCCAAACCCTCTTTGTCTCGGAAGTTTGCCAAAGCTACTTGACCAAGAACCTGAGTCTCACCATTTGAGAAACGCGACAAAATAACACCTGAACTGTCTACATCTAGACCAACCAGTCGACCGGTTGTATACCCATTTTGCCCTAAGTCATTCACAGCAAACGGGCTGCCGAATTGCGTCAGTGTAGCGATATCGATTTCAAAGTTTGAACTGGTTGGAGGGAATTCTACCGGCAAGGTTCCGCCGTCTACCAAATTGATCGGTAATGCTGCGCCATTTGGATCACCATTTTCATCACGAGGCACCCAGTTAGAAATCAACACATCATCGGTCAAAGTCTGATTAAGCGAACCATCGCCATTGAAGACAACGTTGAATGTTGCGCGAGACGCCTGATCGCCAATTAAAGGGTCACCCACATCGAAGCCATCAATTTGAACATGCATCTGCCAAGTGCTCTGCTCTTGTGCCACGTTAGATGGCTGAGGCTGCTTCACAAAATACAAGTTCAAGATATGCGAGTTACCAAGACTATCGAAGATTTCTGTTGACGTTGCATGGTTATAAGTACCTGCATCTGTTGGATCAAAGCCATTATTGACAAATGGCTGACCAACGGTTGAACCAACGAGTGTGCCGGTACCAGAACTAAAGGAGAAGTTGTCATCCAAGGTAAAGTCGACAACACCACCAACCGTTGCCGCGACAGTACCGCCAACTGCTAAAGCAAGTGCACCAGGAGAAGAGCCTTCAATGTTGTATGCGTCACCTGCTGCACCCGCAACACCGAAGCGCAAATCTTCACCCTGATCTTGAATAATTTCTAGGTCACCTGCGCCATTGATAACAGCAGTAGTACCGACTAATGCAGACGAGTTAATTTGCTGACCAATGTCCGCCAATTGCTCGGCATTGGTTTGGGTTGCAGCTGAAGATGGCTGAAACGTCACTCCATTGACAGTAATCGTCATTGAATCAGAAGTGTTAGCCCAGCTCGCCACTGGTACCGTCACAGTTGTTCTTGCCGTTGCATTTACACCATCAACCGCACTGAAACGATCAGCGACAGCTCGCGCACTTTCGTTAGCGACAGTGGTTACGTTCTCTGTTGTAGTCGGCGTAGCAGGGTTACCGTCATCATAGGTGATTGTAACGGTCTGAGCTGAGTAGTTGTTGTTGGCACCAGCTTGCGCAATACCAACTTCCGTACCATCAGCAACTACAGTTGTACCTGAAACCGCTAAAACTGATTCAGAAGAATCGAGGTTCAACAAAGTATTAACAGAGGTTGTTTGACGTGGCGCCAAGTCATTTGTTTCTACTTCCAGATCACCAAGCACACCAGACACATTGCCTTCGTCATCAGCCTGAAAACCTTGAACTTGCATTCCAGTATTATTAACAAGGAAGCCTTCTCGGTTCACACCAAATTGCCCTGCACGCGTATATTTCACTTCATCGTTATCATTGACGATGAAGTAACCGTTACCGGTAATCGCCATATCAAGGCCGTTATCAGTGAACTCAACATTACCTTGGCTGTGGATCTGACGAATAGCCTGCACCTGCACACCATCACCAACGTCGGTTACCCCACCGCCAAAAAAGCTATTTGAATAGGCATCACCAAATTCAGCACGTGAACGCTTGAAACCAACCGTACTTGCATTCGCAATATTATTACCAGTGACCTCGAGGTCTGTTGCGGATACTTTTAATCCACTGAGTGCTACATTGAATGTCATATTGAACCTCTACTGATTAATTAATTAATTTCGCGCACGTTCTCTAACGGAACGCCACCTAAGCCAGCCAAGTTAAGTGTCACTTCGCCGCTTTGAGCGATTGATACACTATTCACTTGCGAAGCAAACAAGGTATCGACCTGCTCAGCGCCCGCGCTTGTTTTTATTTCTGCTTTTATTGTGTATTTGTCTGCAGGCATCTGATCACCCTGCTCATTCAAACCATCCCATTCAAACGGCACTGAACCGGCAAATTGTTGCCCAAGGTCAACACGCCGCACGAGCTCACCTGAACCATTCAAAATAGAGATAGAAAGATTGCTAGTTCCAGACGGAATGTCTGCAATGCCGCTAATCGTTCCACTTGCCGAAAGTGGAGCCTCAGCGCCTGGCACCAACACAGAGCGCCCAACCATGGCAGACGCTTGCAATGCTTGTGTAGACTGGAACTTATTGGTGAAGTTATTCACCGTGTTGTTAATTTGTTGCATTTCTTCTAGCGCACTAAATTCAGCTAGCTGCGAGATAAAGGCACCGTTATCTTGAGGCTCAAGAGGGTTTTGATTCTCGAGCTGAGCGATCATCAGATCCAAAAACTCGTTTTTACCCAAGTCACCTTTCTTTGCCGCTTCGCCGTTATTTTCTAAGCGATACTGCGCTAGAGGATCAGCAACACCGGAGGTATTAATACTTGTCATCGTCTATCTCGCCTATTGGCCTAAAGTTAAAATTCGTTGCATCATGGTTTTGGCTGCCTCCATGACATCGACATTTGTTTGAAAACTGCGCGAGGCGGACATCATGTCAGCCATTTCCTCTACAACATTCACATTGGGATATATGACGTAGCCCTGCTCATCCGCCAAAGGGTGATCCGGCTGATAACGCATATCCAACGCTGCATCACTCTCGACAATACCTTTAATCTGAACACCTTGAGAACCCGCATCTGTCATACTCGGCATTGCACCTGTCATAGCGCTTTCTTGAATCGCTGCAAATACAGGCTTTCGCGCTCGATACACTTCGCCAGTACTGCTCGCTGCACTATCTGCATTCGCGATGTTACTAGCGGTTGTATTTAAACGTACCGACTGTGCCGACATGCCAGAACCGGCAATATTAAAAATGGAATTTAAAGACATGCTTATTCACCCTTTATTGCTTTGCTTAGGGATTTAAACTTTCCATTCAAGAACTGAAAGCTCGCCTGATAGTCGAGAACATTCTTGGTAAATTCAGCAAGCTCTTGCTGCGTATCTACTGTGTTCCCGTCTACGGATGGCTGAGTTGGCGTTCGGTAAAGAACTTCCGCTCCGGATTGACCTTGGTTCGGAGCAATGTGACCGCCTTGCGTAGCGCTCATCGCTAACTGCCCATCAAGCATGCTTTGCTGTTCAGCCATCGCCGCTTTGAAGTCAATGTCGCGCGCTTTGAATCCGGGCGTATCTGCATTTGCTAAGTTGTTTGCCATCAACTCAGCACGCTGCACTCGAAGCTCTACAGCTTGCGGGTGAACACCTAATGCATTTTGAAATGAAATCGCCATTTAACTCATCCTAGTTAATCTAAGAGGTTAAAAAGCAAGAGAAGTGCCAATTATTTTTTCTTATTTTTCAATAACTTATAAATTGCCGCTTTTATTGCCCGCGGCAAGGCTTATCCGTCATGCGACGCGAGCGTTATTGGCCAGTCCAAAAAGAAAAACTATCCTCTAAAACGGGGTCTACAATACGCTTTGCGTCTCCTTCAGGCGTTCCTATATATAAAAAGCCGACGAGACTTTCGTGCTCAGAAATTCCTAAACCACGCTTCACAACAGAGTCGACTGCCATATCGCCCGTTCGCCACATCCCTCCAAACCCTTCTGCTTGTAAAGCCAAAAGGATGTAGGACAACCCGGCAGCAACACATTGCTCCTGTTCAAAATAAGGCACTTTGGGATGATCGATATTCTTCGAAACGGCCACTAAAATCATCGGTGCGCGAAACGGCATTTTTTTACACTTTTCGATCTTCGCTTCACCACAATCTGGATTGGCCGCAACTGCAGCCTGCGCAAATAGCTCACCTAGCTTGGTTCGCGCATCACTTTCCACAATCAAATATCGCCCTGGGCGAAGTACCTTGTGGTCAGGCGCACGTAGTGCACTTTTCAAAATACCTTTTAATTGTTCACCTTCAGGTGCAGGTGAAACTAATCGTGGAAAAGACACGCGCTGATGCAAGAAGTTTAGGATGCTGTTTTCATAGCTCATGATGAATCGCTTTACACAGAGAACATTTGTTAATAAAAAAAGGAGGTGCTAACCTAAGCCACCAAAATTAAGGCTAGGCAAGACTCAAGCAGCAATAATACAGAATAAGCGCGCTTGCCTAAATAGATTGCGAAGAAAGGAAATACCCAGTTTTACGAACACCTCTTTTATTCGTTTGGGCAGTAAACTATGGCAAGTGAACCAAGTATAATTAATTATGATGCGCCGCCGTCAGTCATGCCGGCCTATAATGGGCGCGTACTTGCTTACCTAACGTCTACTCTCACCTTTATTACGGGCATTTTATTAGGTCATTTTGATAAGAACCTAATTTGGTTTGTGCCTTTCGCCATGCTTTGGCCCCACCTTTTATATTTCTTCGTACGTCATTTCAAACTTGCTGATAATCCAACCGCTCGTGAAGTAACCTTACTTATAGACGGTGTTATTGTTGGGTGTACGATTGTTCTCATCGAATTCAGCCTCACTGCTTCTTTATTCTCGATCATTATGGGTGCGTTTAGCTTCATTGTTGTAGGAGGTATGAAGCTATTAGTACTCGGCTGCATCACGGCATCTATATCATTAGGATTAAGCGGCTTAATTTTCGGATTTAACTTCAATATAAATGAGCCGGTATTGGTGACTCTTGTGGCTGGTATTGGGGCAGGTGTCTATGTTGCTGTTACCGCATATTACACACACCAACAAGCGAAGGCCTTGGTAAAAGCGAAGTCACAGATTCAGCATCAACGAGAACAGTCGATCTCACTATCGCATAAGCTTGCGAAGTATCTTTCACCACAAGTATGGCAATCTATCTTTACCGGTGAACGTGACGTTCGTCTTGAAACACAACGTAAGAAATTAACGATCTTCTTCTCAGACATTAAGGGCTTTACCGAACTTGCTGAGGAAATGGAGCCAGAGAGCCTCACTGAGCTTCTGAATAACTACTTTAATGAGATGTCTCAAATCGCATTAAAGTATGGCGGCACTATTGATAAGTTTGTCGGCGATTCGATCATGATCTTCTTTGGCGACCCGACAAGCCGCGGACCAAAAGAAGATACGCTTGCCTGTGTAGCCATGGCGATCGAGATGCGTAAGCACATGAAGATTCTCCGCCAAAAATGGCAAAGCCAAGGGATCAAAACACCTCTACAAATTCGTATCGGCATCAGTACTGGATACAGCACGGTAGGTAACTTCGGCGCCGAGAATCGCATGGATTATACGATCATCGGAAAAGAGGTAAATCTTGCGTCTCGTCTTGAGAGCTTAGCGGAGCCTGGAGAAATACTGATCTCTTACGAGACCTTCTCGTTAGTCAAAGATAAGGTAATGTGTAGAGATAAAGGCGAGATCACTGTAAAAGGATTCTCTCGCCCTGTGCCAATTTATCAGATCGTCGATTTCCGCAGAGATATTGGCGCTGGCCAGAGTTTTATCGAACATGAAACAGGCGGCTTTGCGCTGTACTTAGACACCGAAAAAGTCACAACTGAAGAGAAAGACTTAGTTGTTCGGGCCCTTGAGCGCGCCGCGGAAAAACTCAAGGACCGCGATTAAATCAAATAGTTCTCTTTTAAGAACTACTGCCTAACATATCGCGTTTGAGGACAGACAGAAACACGGTCTTCGGTTGCTCGATAAGGGTTGATATCTAAGCCCCCGCGGCGCGTATAACGAGCCATTACACTCAAAGATGTACATCCACACTTCGCCAAAATATCAGTAAATATTTGCTCACAGCAATGTTCGTGAAAGTCCTGACAATTGCGGAAAGATACCACGTAGCGTAGCAAACTTTCACGATCAATCTTAGGCCCTTTGTAGGAAACAACCACAGTCCCCCAATCTGGTTGACCCGTTACCGGACAATTCGATCGTAACAAATCTGAATATAAGGTTTCTTCAACAAGCTCATCGCTATCAGCTTGAAGCAGATCTGCGTTTGGCTCGTACACAAAATCTTTGGCATCCAGATGATCAACGCTTTCACCAGCTGGTAGGTTTACCGCTTGAATATCAACAAGGTCGTGTAACTGAACCGTTACTGCAGCACCTGCTGCTGTACTCAAGTCCTGCTCTAGAGTTTCAATCAATGCGTCTTTACTTTTTATCTTCTCTTGATTAAATGAATTGAGATACAACTTAAACGACTTAGACTCGATGATATTCTTCGACTGACAAGGAATACTAAAAACCCCAATGGCGACTTCTGGCTTACCATTAGTGTTTAGCCAAGACACCTCAAAACTCGTCCAAACATCTTCACCAGCAAATGGTAAATCCGTGTCTTCGATCCCTAAACTCGCGCGAGTTTCACTCCGTGCAATTGGGAATAGCACCTCGGGTGCGTATCGATCTAAATAATTCGTTTCTTTACCTAACTGGCTGTTCTCAACAATCGCCATACATACCTCAAATAATTTTCCGTCGCGCTCGTATTGCTATAAAGCAGTTACCACGAAGAATCGCAGTCTAGCTGCGAATGCCCTTGCCTTTAGAAAGTAAAAACAAAGCCGTCGAAAATAATAGAACAATAAAAACAATAACCATCCCAAACGCGAATCGAATATCGATATCACTCACACCCAATATTCCGTAACGAAAAGCATTCACCATATATAAAATCGGGTTCGCTTGAGATACGTTCTGCCAAAACTCTGGCAGAAGCGAAATACTATAGAACACACCACCGAGGTAGGTGAGCGGCGTTAATACAAAAGTAGGGACGATAGAGATGTCATCAAATTTCGTCGCGAATACTGCATTAATAAATCCGCCAAGCGAAAATACAATCGCAGTCATTATCACCATACTGGCCGTCACCAGTACGTTGTGAACAACTAAATCGGTAAAGAATAAAGAGAGTAAGGTAACGATAATCCCTACCCCAACACCACGCGCAACACCTCCGGCAACGTAACCGCTCAGCACAACCCAGTTTGGAACAGGTGAAACGAGTATTTCCTCAATACTGCGCTGGAACTTCAAACTAAAGAAAGACGACACCACGTTTGCATAAGAGTTAGTAATCACCGACATCATAATCAAGCCTGGGACAATAAAACTCATATAGTCATAGCCGCCCATTTCTCCGATACGAGGCCCGATAAGATTGCCAAAAATGACAAAATACAAAGCCATGGTAATCGCAGGTGGAAGCATCGTTTGCGCCCAGATTCGTGTAAATCGACGAATCTCTTTTACTACGATGGTCGTAAAAGCAATCCAGATTTGATGTGCGTTCATTTGGTTTGCTCCTTCGAATTTAAGTCTTGGCTAGAGCTAACCAAAGATAAAAACAACTCTTCCAAACGGTTACTTTTATTGCGAATACCCAATACCTTCCAGTCTTCATCTTTGACGGCATCAAAAAACGTCCCTAAGTCTCTTCCCTGCTCGACAGTCAGCTCGATAGCACCGTCGTACGTTAGCGCGGTATCATATCCATCTAACTCTGGCGCCTTACTTAATGGCGGCGTCGTTTCGAAGACATAGGTTTGCTTGGTTAACTTACTCAGCAATTCGTGCTTTGGACTATTCTCGAGAATTTCACCCTTATCAATGATGGCAATATTGCGACACAACTCCTCAGCTTCTTCGAGGTAGTGTGTAGTCAAAATGATGGTAGTACCCGCATCGTTAATTTCTTGAAGGAACTTCCACATGGATCGACGCAGCTCAATGTCAACGCCAGCAGTAGGCTCATCTAGAATCAGCAATTTTGGCTTATGAATAAGTGCTCGTGCGATCATTACACGGCGCTTCATGCCACCGGAAAGCATTCGAGCCGGCTCGTTGCGTTTTTCCCAAAGACCAAGTGCTTTTAAATATACTTCTGCGGTTTGCTTCGCCTCTGATGCAGGAATACCGTAATAGCCCGCTTGCGTCACAAGAATATGCTCAACTTTCTCAAACTGGTTGAAATTGACCTCTTGCGGTACGACGCCCAAACAAGTCTTTGCCTTCTCGAGCTCGCGATCTAAGTCATAATCAAAGATTTTTACCGTGCCGGACGTTTTATTTACGAGTGAGGAGACAATACCAAGCGTCGTTGATTTACCCGCTCCATTTGGTCCTAACAAAGCAAAGAAGTCCCCCTTCTTCACATTCAAGGAGACATCTTTTAAGGCAACGTGCCCATTGTCGTAAGTCTTGTTCAAGCTCACGACCTCTAACGCATTGGTCATCGAGATATTCACTTTAGTAGGTTTGAGGCAGTTTGTATGAGGGCGCACTTATCAAATTTCAAGCGATCGTCAAAAAAGACTTTGATAAGCGCAGATGAGGAGAGCGCGTAGGAAATGTCAGTTAGAGATATTTAGTAGTAAAAAGCCAAGCTTACATGCCCGACATTATATGCTTCAGACTCCATTTAGAAGTTGCGCCAGACAGAAGGAAGGCATTCTCATCAATGCCAAATGCTCCCTTAGGCAAACTATCTTTAATATATAGCGCCTCTGCTTCGGAATGACTTTCATTCCATGCTTTTAAATCCAACTTACGGCCGCTTTTCAGCAATTTTTTGTCTTTATCCGTCACAACAATAATCTGTGGAAGCAAACGTCGTTCGCTATTGTGACCTGTAACAATTCCAACTTCTTGAGTGCTCAGTTCAACCAAGGTTCCAGTCGGAAATACGCCAATCGCTTCGATGAAGCGTTCAACAAGATCTTTTTGAAACAGGACGTTTCTTTGCTCATAGAGTTCCGCGACAGCCTCTCGAGGCGACAAACCTTTACTTTCACCCCTAGGCGTAATCATCGTTTGATATTCGTCCACTAAGCCCGCAATTTTTGCTAATAAAGGAATTGTTTGACCAGTGACACCTTTCGGGAACCCTGAACCGTTGTGTCTCTCGGCATGAAACTCAACAATGCTCAACACACTGTCAGGCAAGCCATCACATTCTTTCAGAATATCTAAACTGTGCTGAACGTAGGACTGATAATTTGGGTTCTGCTTGCTATCTTCTGGTTCAGCATCTCTCACAGACTGCTCTAACTTTATCTTTCCGATGTGTGACAAGAGCACGCCAACCGCTAGACTTTTCATCAAAGGCTTTGTTAACCCAAGGTGTCTTGCAAAAACGAGCGCCCAAATCGATGCGCGAACCACATGCTGATAACCTTGTTGATCTTCATCGTCCATTTTTGCCAACCAGATAAGCGCGTCTGGATTGCGAACGACACTCACGACCATGCTCACTGCAAGCTTTTGCGTATCTTGGACGCTTACTTGCTCTCCATTCGCGACACTCTCACAAATGTTTCGAACAGCATCATTTACTTGTTGATGTAATCGTTTTACGCGCGCCGCTTCTTTCTGAATACTTACTTCAGACTTATAACTTTCTGGCGATTTGATAACCACTTCAGGAAGTTCCAGCGTAGCTTGCCCGCTTTTCTTTACACCGGAAGATGATGCCTTACTAGGATTAAATGCAGCGTGCTCTGCATGAGCATTTTTTACGCGCGTTTTTTTACTATCGATAAAGACGTGGCTACAAAATTGAGCAATCGCTTTTCTATCGTCTTCGGCCCGTATATAAAAACCCTGAAGCGGAAACGGCGTTTCGTGCCACGGACGATCTAGGTCTGCAACAAACATCCCTTCTTGCAGATTCGATACCGCTGTTTTGACACGTTCAACACTCATATCTCGTTCTCTTTACCCGTTAACACGCACAATTCTCGTTATTATGACTCACTCAAAAATTGATACCACTAAAGCCTGTAAGCCTTTGTAACGTATAGTAATTAACGACCCTGCGTTGGGTCACATACCGACGAATGATTCCATAATTGAGGTACGTGCCCATCCTTATCACTACCAGGTACGGTCTTAGTCGAAACCACATAGGGAATACTCGATGGCTTAAGATAATCACGGTTTACCCACTTCCTACCAACCCTTACCTGAGGCTCTTTAGGCTGACAACGCATGATTATCTGGATTTCATCACCTAAATATTTGATCTCCCCAGCCCCTTTCGCGTCGACAACATAAGCACAAGCCTTACCTTTTTCTATGGGTAACGCCCTGTGATCTAGATCTTTGCGCTCAGACCCACAGTAAGCAATCCCTAACTGATCATTAGGGATGCACGCTCTTTGCGCCCGAAAATTAGCATCATAGAAGCGCACAGCGCGCTGCGAGCACTGAGCCTGTAATACGAGAGGAGTTGAATAGCGTTCTCGGGAGTTGAACCCTTGTACGTCAATAGTTTCCCAATGAACACGAAACTGTCTCAACTCGCCTTGCGAGTTCTCTGCCTCAAAAAAACCATAATGCGTTGTGGTTCTTGACGTTGCACAGCCTTGCAAAAGCAAGCTGAAACCGAGCAGAAAGACCGAGAAAATTTTCAATAAAGTCATTTATATACAAACTTTTTGTAGAACTTGTCTTAAGACTAGCAAGGAATACGCATATTGGCCCAGATCAAGACAAGTTATTTACTTGCATAAAAAGCTTGCTTAATGCATTCTCGATATTAAAATTGAAATCGTTCTCATTATTAACTTCATTAAGGATAAACCATGCGTTTTGGAATTAAGTCACTACTCGCCGCAATGCTATTTACCTCAGTAAGCAGCAGTGCGATTGCATCAGAAGAAGTCAATGTCTACTCATACCGCCAACCATTTTTGGTAGAACCATTATTCAAAGGCTTCACTGAAGAGACAGGAATCAAGGTAAACGTGGTATTTGCCAAGAAAGGTCTAGCAGAGCGCCTTAAGCGTGAGGGTGCTAACTCTCCGGCTGACTTAGTATTCACTGTTGATATTGGCCGCCTAAATGAAGTTGTTGAAATGGATTTAGTTCAGGCTGTTAACTCAGATACTCTTAACAGCAATATTCCTAGCCAATATCGTGATCCAGAAGGACTGTGGTTTGGTCTTACGACTCGTACTCGCTCTATCTACGCATCAAACGAACGTGTAAAAGATGGCGAAATCACAACATATGAAGAGCTTGCCGATGAAAAATGGAAAGGTCGTATTTGTACTCGTAGCGGCAAACACCCATATAATTTAGCGTTGATCGCTTCAATGATCGCTCATCACGGCGAAGCAGAAACGGAAACATGGTTGAAGGGCGTTAAAGCAAACCTTGCTCGCAAACCACAAGGCAATGATCGCGCACAAGTAAAAGCTATTTATGAAGGAGTATGTGACCTTTCACTAGGCAATAACTACTACCTAGGCAAAATGCTTCAAGATGAAGAGCAAACAAAATGGGCAAATGCCGTTAACATTCTGTTCCCTAACTCTGCAGATCGCGGTACTCACGTAAACATCAGCGGCATGGCATTGACAACGAGCGCACCAAACAAAGCAAACGCCATTAAGCTAATGGAATACTTAACAGGCGAAACAGCTCAAACAATGTATGCTGAGCAAAACTTTGAATACCCAGTTAACCCAGCAGTTCAACCAAGTGAACTCGTTGCATCTTGGGGTGAATTCAAAGCAGATCAACTACCTCTTGCTGACATTGCCGGTTTACGCAAAGCTGCTGCAAAGCTAGTAGATAAAGTAGCATTCGATCAATAATGCATCGACTCATAAAGAAAGCGGCCTAGAGCCGCTTTTTTTGTTTATACTAAGTTTCTTTAAGACAACCGAATCATTTCTCTTTGCGCACTAATAGCCCGACATATCCCGTTAAATCTTTTTGGCGATCAGAGCATTACTGGAAGCTCAGTGCTTTTTTAACGACCAGCATCATCTGCCTACCAGTATTGGCCGTTTTGTATTTAGCCGCATTTCCAGACGACAACATTTGGGTTCATTTATCTGAGACAGTACTTCCTGCCTATATTAAAAGCACGCTGATATTAATGCTCGGAGTTGGATGTCTGAGTACCGCTTTAGGCATTGGTGCTGCATGGTTAATAAGCCATTATAGTTTTCCAGGCAAACGTTTTTTCACGTGGGCGTTATTACTCCCTTTTGCGATGCCTGCGTATGTGATTGCTTATGTCTACACTGACTTTCTTGAATATGCTGGCCCTCTCCAATCAATGCTTAGAGAGATATTTGGCTGGCAATCGAGCAGAGACTACTACTTCCCCGAAGTCCGAAGCATGGGGGGCGCCATTATCCTCATGTCACTAACTCTATACCCTTATATCTACATGCTGGCTCGCGCCGCATTTTTGCAACAATCAGTTTCTCTTTACTACGCCGCTAGAAGCCTGGGTTCGAATTCTTTTGGCTTTTTCTTCCGCGTATCATTACCGATTGCGCGACCTGCAATTGTCGTCGGTCTATCTTTGGTTCTGATGGAAACACTGAATGACTTCGGTACCGTTGATTACTTCGCAATTCAAACGCTGACTGCAGGCCTTTATGACACATGGCTGAATATGAGCAATTTAGGCGGTGCAGCTCAAATTGCTACCGTGATGATGTTAGCTGTCGTGTTTTTAATCATGATGGAGAGAAAATCTAGGGACCAACAGCAGTCGTTTTCTAGCAAAACTCAATCACGTCCTCTGCCAACTCAACACCTGACTGGAAAAAAGGCTTTCTTCGCTACTCTACTCGCATCAACACCAATTGTTTTTGGTTTCTTAATTCCGGTCATCATTCTTTCCGACTATTCGATTCATTACTTTGACAAAAGCTGGAACACGCAATTTTTTACCTACGCATTTAATAGTTTTTCTCTGAGCTTTAGCGCCGCATTCATCACTTTAGTCATCGCATGTATTTTGGCTTATACGAAGCGCTTAGATAACTCAAAATTCACCCGCTCTATGACACAAGTATCTAGCCTAGGGTACGCAATTCCAGGTGCCGTTTTGGCAATCGGCGTAATTATTCCGCTCGCGGGCTTTGATAACTGGCTTGATAGCATTGCTCGCAGCCATTTCGGATTCAGCACTGGCTTATTATTGAGTGGAAGTATTGCGGCATTACTTTTTGCCTACACTGTGCGCTTCTTAGCCGTCGCAACCGGAGCTATAGATTCAAGCCTTGAGAAAGTTACACCATCGATGGACATGGCCTCTCGATCTCTTGGAAAGAGCAGCCTGACAACGCTAATACGCATTCACTTACCGATCATAAAACCAGGCGCATTAACGGCCATGCTTGTCGTGTTTGTAGATTGTATGAAAGAGCTTCCTGCAACACTGATACTGCGCCCATTCAATTTTGAAACACTGGCAACGCATGTGTATCAATTTGCGTCAGATGAACTGATAGAACAATGCGCATTATCAGCTTTAGTAATTGTTATTGTGGGAATTATTCCTGTGATTTTACTTAGCCGCTCAATCAATCGAACGTAGTACTTATCTGAAATGTTGAGACATAAAAAAAGCGACCCAAGGGTCGCTTTTTTTATCGCTGGGAACTTATTCCCAAACTACTTTAGCTCTACCAGCATACCAACCATCAATTTGATCTTTGTACTGTCCTTCAACAACATCACGCTTGATCTTCATTGTTGGCGTTAAGAAGCCATTCTCAATCGCCCAAAAATCTTTTACAACAACCATGAACTGCAAAGCTTCATGCGGATCAACCGTTGCATTCACCGATGCCATTAGCTCAGTCAAACTCTTCTCTAAGTTTGCACGAAAATCTGGCTCATCGCGTTTTGGCAATGCCTCTTCAGAAAGATGAATCAATGCGTGAGGCTGCGGACACTCAGCACCAGCAACACATACCATTTCAATTTCATCGTGACTGATGATTTTATTTTCAATTGGCGCCGGAGCAACGTACTTACCCTTACTCGTCTTAAAGATCTCTTTGATACGACCAGTAATTTTAAGGCGACCCATGTCATCGATCTCACCTTTGTCACCAGTTAGCAAGAAACCATCTTCGGTGAAGCTTTCTTTGGTTTTCTCATCGTTTTTGTAATAACCCATCATATTTGCAGGGCTGTTCACTTCGATTTCACCAATCTCAGAAATACGCTGCTGAACACCGGGTAAGGGCTCACCAACATAACCAACACGCGAACGGCCAGGTAGTGAAATATGCGAGTAAGCAAAATTCTCTGACATGCCATAGCCTTCAAGCAGCTCAAGGCCAAGACCGCGGTACCACTTGATAATTTCTTCAGACAACGGAGCAGAACCACTACCAGCAAACCGACAATGCTCCAAGCCTAGTCCAGTCAATACTTTCTTCTTCACAATGCCTGACAGAATTGGCACTTTTAATAGACGATTAAGTTTCTTAGGAGGCATTTTCTTGAAAATACCTAGCTGGAACTTAGACCATAAACGCGGCACTGAAACGAATACTGTCGGACGTGCTCGCTGAAGGTCTTGCAAGAAGGTGTCTAACGCTTCTGCAAAATAAAGTTCGAAACCAATGTAGAACGACGACTGCTCAACAACATAACGCTCAAACACGTGCGCAAGTGGCAAGTATGAAAGCATGCGATCTTCAGTGAATAATTTAAGAGCCTGAGATGCACCGGAAGCAGCTACACCCATTGCTCCAAACGACAACATAACGCCTTTTGGACGACCGGTACTACCTGAGGTGTATACGATAGTCGCTAACTCATCTGCTGAACGCTCAACTTCACCCTCAAGAGGAGCTGTTTCAGCAATTAATGAATCCCACGTTGGGTAATCATTTTCTGGGCTTAAAGGATAAGAGATACAAGGCATGTCAGCTGGAACGCCCGGAGCCATATCTTCCCAATCATCGAGCTTACCTACGAATAAAGCTTGCGCTTCACTGTGCTCAAGAATGTAGCTAACCGTGTCAGCATTCAATGTTGGATAAAGAGGAACCGTCACATGACCTGCCATCCAGATTGCTAGATCTGACATGATCCAGTGGGCACAGTTTTTTGAAAGAATCGCTATTTTACTTTTCGGAGGGAGGTTCTGAGCTTTGAGGTAGTTCGCCATACGTCGGGCTTCGTTCATGGCACGTGCCCAAGTATATTCTTGCACTACACCATTACCCATTGGCTGAGTCATATAGACTTTATCAGCTCTTTGTTTTTCCCACTTATAAACAGACTCTAAAGGAAGCGTCACATTCTGAACTGCACTCATAATTATTCGATCGCCTTTTATTCGTATTTTAGAAAACGTGTTTCATTAATTTTTTGACAATATTTTTGAATGATAAAAGGACTGAGTTCAAATTGAAACAACAATTTAAACTCAGTCCCGATAGCGCAAATTAGCCTTGCTTATACAAACCCTAAACTCCTACGGTCAATCCCATAAGACAGATTCTTTCGCTTTAAACCAAGTCTCAACTTTCGGCGCGTAATGTGACTCAATCACATCTCTTTTTATTTTCATCGTTGGTGTTAAGAAATTATTCTCAATCCCCCAGACATCACTCACCACAACAATAAACTGAATTGCCTCATGCTGATCTAAGGTTGCATTAACAAACTTGATTAATCCCTTAAGGCTCTCCGAGGTTTTGTCGCGAAATGCTTGATCACCATGCATAGCCTGCAAATGCTCTGGCAAAACAGCCACAGCATATGGTTGAGCACAATCTGCACCCGCAACGCAAACAACTTCAATCGCTTGATCGACCATCAACTTATTTTCGATAGGCGCTGGCGCAACGTATTTACCTTTACTGGTCTTAAAGATTTCTTTAATTCGACCTGTAATCTTTAATCGACCTAACTCATCAATCTCGCCTTTATCTCCCGTCAATAAGAAACCATCTTCGGTGTAGCTTTCTTTGGTTTTCTCATCATCTTTGTAGTAGCCCATCATCGCAGCAGGGCTTTTAATTTCTATCTCACCTTTTTCAGAAATTCGCTGCTGAACCCCAAGCAATGGCTCGCCGACATACCCGACTCTAGCGCGACCAGGCATACTGATATGTGAATAAGCAAAATTCTCCGACATGCCATACCCTTCCATCAATTCCAGTCCTAAGCCTCGGTACCAATTAATAATATCTTCTGACAAAGGAGCTGAGCCACTCACAGCAAAGTGACAATGATCTAAGCCCAAGTTCTTCAATACTTTTTTATTTACAAGAGAAGATATGATCGGAATACTCTGAAGGAACTTCAGTTTTTCAGGTGTCATTTTCTGGAATACACCGAGCTGGAACTTCGCCCATAATCTCGGTACAGAGATAAAGACCGTTGGTCGCGCACGCTTTAAGTCCTGAACAAATGTATCAAGCGCTTCTGCAAAGAAAAGATGAAAACCCACATACAAAGACGCCTGCTCTACGGCATAGCGCTCAAATACGTGCGCCAAAGGCAAATAAGAAAGCATGCGTTCTGAATCTTTCATCTCAAGTGCCTCAGAAACACCTTTCGCTGCCATACTCATAGCCCCAAAAGAAATCATGACACCTTTAGGTTTGCCAGTACTCCCCGAGGTATAAACAATCGTTGCTAACTCATCGGCATCACGAACCGTTTCTTCCATAAGCGGTTTATGGTCGGCAACAATTTGCTCCCAAGTTTGGAAATCATTTGGCGGGCTAAGTGAATAAGATAAACAGGGAAGATCATCTGGAACACCAGCTTTCATCTCATCCCAGTCATCCAATTTACCAACAAAAAGAAGTTTTGAATCACTGTGTTCTAGAATATATCGAACGGTCTCTGCGTTTAATGTCGGATACAGAGGTACAGTGACATGCCCCGCCATCCAAATAGCCAAATCTGACATGATCCAGTGCGCACAGTTTTTCGATAAAATAGCAATCTTGCTTTTGGGAGGGAGGTCTAGAGACTTTAAATAGGAGGCCATTCTTCTCGCCTCACCAACCGCTCGATTCCATGTGTATTCTTGTACCTGATCCCCGCCCATCGGCTGTGTCAGATATAAGTCATCAGCTTTTGCTTTTTCCCACTTATAGGCGTAAGCGAGTGGCGATAAAAATCCGTTATTTGCTCCCATGAACCCCTCTCTATTTATTATTGGTGGACTTACGAAGAGCAACCATCATAAAAGCAGTGCCACAAAAAAGATATGTTAAATGCAGCCAAGCGACTATTTGCAGTGTGATTGCAAACACAACAAGCAATAATAGAATTTGCTGCGCTCTGAAATCTCGACTATATCACTACGGCGCTTGGTAATTTTGCTAGGCTAATCATCACAATTAAAACGATAACCATAGGCTTAAGGAACTGATATGTCGCCTAATCAGGTCGTATCGAACGAGCATATGGATACCTTGAAGTCGCCATACACATGTATCAAATGTGGCGAAGGTTCTATGATACCAGCCGTTCAAGAAGGTGAGCCGGAGTACACCGAAAACTATCTATGCGTGAAGTGCCATTTCCATGACACGATTCCCGCGCATGGGATACTCATTAGTCAAGCAGCAACGAGTGTCATAGGACTGTTGCTATGCTTCTTTCTATTTTATGACTATGTATTCGCCTCAACGCCAGATTCTGCTAACACTGTCGAACATAGCGCCTTAGGTTTAGTCGTTGGAGCGTTTTGTATTGGCTTTATTTTTGTTCTTTTTAAAGCATGGAAAGGACATTTGCTAAGACAAAGCTACTTGACTCGTTAGCAACCAACCAAGAAGTGACCCTACTAACACCAATGCTAAAACAGGCTTCGTGATAGCAAGCAGCTTGTTACGTACTCGACGCCTAGCTCTTAACTGTGGCAAATCTTTTAGTAATGAACTTGGCTCGTTCAATGGATAATGTATAAAGACCGCACCGTCTAAACATTGATTGTAGTCGCTGCTTCTCGCGATATTTTTGACTGCGCCCTCAACAGAGTTAGGTGATTCAGACAGCATCAGATCCAAAGCATCACCTATCTTAGAAACATTAGGCAATAATAAAGAGTTGCCAAACACCAATATTTCATCAGTATGAAGGTCGCCGATAATTCGCTCAACCTTATGAGAAGATTCCGAAATTAGAGGCAATACGCCCTCATCTCCATGGAGTAAGGCAGCTCCCATCTCGCCGATCCAACACAACTCATAATGGAACGAATCAAAGCGGCATAGAAGAATATTTGCACCATCACGCTGAAATTCGTCAAGTACACCAAGGCCAGCTTTCAAAGTCTCAGAAAGGCTTAAACCACACTCAAGACCATTCTGAATTCGCTCGTTCAGCGCGGATATATCAAAACCAGAATCAACACAAACCCATACACCATAGTCACTTAATTCAAATGAAGAAGACTCAGAAGATCCGAGATGGATATAGGTATTAAGCATGCCGAAAAAACCATTGTATTTTTGCGGCAGAGGTTATCAGTGCACAGAGCAGTTAGATAGAGGAAATACTTACCATGCGATTACATATTTGAGCACACAGTAAAGAAACAATTAAATTAGTGAGAGCTAACCAATTTCGCTTCATCCAGCATAGCCAAGACAACTTTATCCGACATCACTGGATTTGCCATAGAAGGTTCGTCATCCCCTTCAACGAGAATAACCTCTTCATCGAGTTCCTTTACCTGTTGCAAGAACTTTGCAGTCATCATGCTTTCAGGAATAGGACGATGAAGAGTAGGAATAGATTCTTCTTTCGGAGGGTTAACTTTATAGCTCGCTAAATCAACCGCTGGAGCGATTGCTTCAACATGATCATTCTCGGCAGCAGAATCTAGAAAATTACTAGTTTCCGATACGTCAGCTGCACGAAAAGCTTTGATCTCATTTTGTGCAGGCTCTACATCGTCAAAAAAACCACCGATGTAATCATCAAGAATTTGCGAAGCTGTTGTATTTGAAGATTCTGAAATGGGTGCAGATTCAGGCTGTGAAGGAGCATTACTTTCTACTGAGCGAGAGAAACGATCAACAATGATTTCTTCCGAATCAATCGATTGCTTGATCGTAACGTGTTCATCGTTCTGCTTTTTCGTTGCAATACGATACTGTCGAGCGACTTGAACACCCAGTAATGCGAGCAAGAGACCACATGAGGCCTCAAGCACGTGAATAAACATGCTGATGAACATACCTTGGCTTTCCCTAGTTGCACTTTCGGAACACATCACCAAACATCAATGTTTTAGGTTGTTCCGCTATATTATTTATAGTTTTTTGAGTATCTGAGGCGTTTAGTAAGCGATATTTAGCCTCAATATCTTTTAGCAACAAGCGCGTTGCAGCGTCTCTTTACAAACTTTTTCTATACAACTTTTTTAAGAAAAAACATTATACGAGTGTGATCGTATCAAACTGTGATTGATTGTCCAAATCGGTCAATTAGCGACCATTAAATTTGAGCTAATTCAGCGTCTAATTTTTCAATTTCTTCTCTAATCTGCGCATGCATCGAGGCGCATAATTGCGGTATATCGTCTTCGGTTTTCCCTGCGGCGTCAACGGCAGGCAATATGTCTATCAAAACCTTTCCTGAACACCATTTATTTAAATCTAAACGCCCCGCATAGGTGCTTGCAGCAATGGGAGTTATCTTACACTGAGCTTGGACTGCGATATGGAAAGCCCCTTTCTTAAACTCTCCTAAGCCCTTTCCTAGGTTTCGCGTTCCTTCAGCAAAGACCCATATTGAGCGACCTTGGTCATTAATTGCTTCACTAACCTGACCTAATGCATCGATTGAGCTTTTTGCATTCCTGCGATCAATGAGAACATTGCCTGCCAGCCAATACAATTGACCAAAAAAAGGAATCCATTTCAATGAACGCTTCCCAATGCTAGCTGTACCGTGCGGTACAATGCAGCCAAGCACATAAAGATCAAGATTGGACTGATGATTCGAAACGATGACGCCTGGTTCAAGTTTCTTGAAACGTTCTTCGTTACGCACTTCAACATTAACACCCAAAAGCTTCAAACCACCATAGCTAAATGCTTTTGCCATAATTCGGTTATTATCGAGATTGAATGGACGGCATAGACAAACGAATACACCCAACACCGCAACCACAACAAAATACAGCGAAAACAAAATAATTCGAACCAACTTCAGCATCGTCAAAAACTACCTAACGCAATGTAATACAGAGGCGCACAGTATAGTGTTTGAAACAAAAGTACAGATAATTTTTGTGAGATTTCGCGTCACAAAAAAGATGAGCTACGCTTTACGCAGAAACGAGTAAGCTTTTTAGGTGTTCTCTTGTACATACACAGCTTTATATTCCTTATTCTTATTAGCCTTCATCTGATTGCCCCTTTGTCTTATGCGGACTCTAGCGTCACAAGCGCAGGCGATGTCCAGACACCCGTTGACGCCGAAGAAAAATCTACTTCAGAGGATACGCCTGAAACCGAAGATTTATATTCAGTCGCGAACGCCGAATTCCGTGATGCACTGAGCGCAGTGCATCACGATGACCTGTTTGAAATTATTGAGCGCGGCTCAATCCGTGTTCTCGTTACCTATAGCAAAACACATTTTTTTCTTGATAAAGCGCGCCAGCACGGTCTCAGTTACGAGATGCTCAATGCCTTTGAGCAGTACTTAAATAAGCGTTACAAGAAACGTCGTAAAGGACGCGCATTGTCAGTGATTGCAATCCCCGTAACGCGTGATGAACTCTTTGAAAAATTAGAGTCAGGGCAAGCCGAACTCGCCATTGCCAACTTAACTATTACACCTGAACGCAAGCAATTCGCAGATTTTTCAATCCCTACCATCAAACAAGTTAAAGAAGTCATTGTCGCCAATAAGAGCGCTCCCATTTTAAAAAGCATTGATGACCTCTCTGGAAAAACCGTATTCGTTCGGGAGAGCAGCAGCTTCAATCAACATTTACTCGAACTTAATGAGTCATTTGTCGCGAAAGGAATTCCTCCTGTCATCGTTATTCATGCCGATGAACATTTAGAAGTCGAAGATCTCATAGAGATGGCCAACGCCAACCTCATTCAATACACCGTTGCAGATGACCATATTGCAAATTTGTGGCTAAAAATATTTGACGATGTCACCTCTTATCCGGGACTTGCAATTAATACTGGCGGGAGTATTGCTTGGGCTGTCCGAAAGAATACGCCAAACCTTATTTATGAAGTAAATCGTTTTCTCAAGCGTCACCGAAGCGGAACACTGTTCGGCAATGTCGTAAAAAATAGGTACTTAGAAAACCCTTACTGGGCCAAGAAGGCTCTTACAGAGGACAGCAGAGAGAAGTTTGAAACGGTGGTAGGTATTTTTGAAAAATATGCCGACTTGTATGATTTCAATCATCTCATGTTACTCGCTCAAGGCTATCAAGAGTCAACACTAGATCATTCGAAGAAAAGCCCTGTTGGCGCCATTGGTATTATGCAATTGATGCCCAAAACCGGTTCATCAATGAAAGTGGGAGACATAAAAGAACTAGAGAATAATGTGCACGCTGGAGTGAAGTATTTAAGAAAGATTATCAATCACTACTTCAACGACCCCAAAATTTCAGACGCCAATAAGGTACTGTTCGCATTTGCTGCTTACAACGCTGGACCAACAAGAATTCATCGATTGAGAAGAACAACAAAAAAACTTGGTTTAGACCCAAACAAATGGTTTGGTAACGTAGAGCATGCCGTTGCTAGACATGTAGGCAGAGAAACGGTGAGTTACGTCGCCAACATTTCAAAATACTTTATCGCTTATCAATTGATTGAGGAACAGCAGAAAATTAGAGATGCCGTTAAAGAAAGTAGCAACGACACCTTCTAAATACTGGATTACAGAGAAGCACCATCAAATACAGTAATCTCTAACGCGCGAGCATCGACATCATCTAAGCAGACTACATTGACTCTAAATTGACCAGGCTCCCTGCGCGTTTCATGAAAAGTGTAAATACCGCATTTATTACAGAAAAAATGTTCTGCCACCTCAGTACCAAAATGGTAGCTACTTAAACACTCGTTTCAATAGACAGATCATTTGCAGCAATCGAGAGGGGCGTCATGACAGCCCCTTTGCGCCGACAGATTGAACAAATACATAGCAAACCGCTCTCGATTTCAGGTCCATCAAAGTTAAACTTGACCGGACCACAGTGGCAACTTCCTTGATGCTTCATCTTATATTTTCCTCTATGCGATAACTTTCTTAAGCTTTTCTAGATAATTATTTTCCAAGTCTCCAGATATAAAACTACTTCGAATGCTATTTTCAGCAAGACGCGCGGCTTGAGCTCGCGTCATCGCTAAATCATTTGCCATGAATTGAAAGTTATCTAACAAGTATCCTCCAAAGAATGACGGGTCATCTGCGTTAACAGTCGCCATCAACCCCCGATCGAGCATTTGAAGGATTGTGTGATCAGCCATCTTCTCAAACACTTTCAAACGCACATTGCTTTGCGGACAAACCGTCAGAGGAATACCCTCTTCCACTAGCCGTTCAACAAGCGCTTCGTCTTCCAAACACCGAACGCCGTGATCAATACGATCAACTTTGAGTAAATCTAAAGCCTCATATATATATGACGGCGGTCCCTCTTCACCAGCATGAGCGACAGCCTTCAGCCCAAGGTCTCTAGCCTGTGCAAAAACACGCTCAAACTTAGAAGGAGGATGCCCAACTTCCGATGAATCAAGCCCTACTCCGAGAATATGATGCAAATATGGCTTGGCTTGCTCAAAGCATTCGAATGCATCCTGCTCACTGAGATGCCTCAAAAAGCACAAAATCAATCCGCTCGTTATGCCAAGTTGTGTTGCCGCGTCGCTCAGTGCCCGCGTTATTCCATCAAACACCACACCTATATCGATCCCACGTTCGGTGTGCGTTTGAGGATCAAAAAACAACTCCGTATGCACAACACCTTGCTCGTGACAGGTAAGTAAGTAAGCCCAAGTCAGATCATAAAAATCTTGTTCGTTTAATAAGACTCCCGCACTTTGATAATAGATATCTAGAAACGTTTGAAGGTTCGTAAACTGATACGCTTCACGAACCTCTTCCACAGAATTGTATGGTAGAGCCACAGCATTACGTTCAGCGAGTTTGAGCATAAGTTCTGGCTCAAGAGAACCTTCAATATGCAGATGCAATTCCGCCTTCGGCAATGCGCGTAAAAAGGCCGTATCCGCTACTTCCTCAGGTCTCGAAGTAGTCTTCCAAATATCTCTCAACTTACTCACCAAATTTCGATTTCATTAAAAATATGCATCTCATTTTGCCATCAAGGCTATCGAATGCAAACGCACTACAAATCCTTTAACTAACCTTGGTCTTATGCATCACATTTAACAATGCACCGAGCATAATCAAAACAACCCCGACTACTGCAAGTATGCTCGGCACTTCAGCAAAAAACATCCAACCAAAAATAACGGAAAAAACAACCTGCACATAAGAAAATGCCGTTGCCCTCGCAGCAGTTTCTGTTTTCATCGCTTTTGTTAAGCCCTCTTGACCGATCTGAGTAAATATCCCCACGGCCAATAAAACAAAATACGTTGTCCAAGACTCTGGCACCACAAAGTCGTTCCCTAATACAACAAGAGAAAACGGTAAAGCGATTAAGGGGAAATAAAAAATAATGACGGAGCTGTCTTCAAGGTGACTAAGTTTTCGCACCAGCACATAAGCAATGGCACTGCCGAATGCTCCAATCAAGGCAAAAATAACGCCTAGTTGATCGAGTTGAGTAAGACTACCTCCATGCACCCAACTTGGCTCAACAACCAAAATTAAGCCGACAAGACTCAAAACGATGCTCCCCAACAAAGACGCATGAAAACGCTCGGCTAAAAAAAACAAAGCTAGTACTGCGACGAAAACAGGGTGTAAATATTGAAGCATCGTGGCTTCGGCAAGAGGAAGACGAGTCAATGCACTGTATACAGCAAGCAAGGCCACTGCACCAACAAAACCTCGCGCAAACAATAGACCTCGATGACTCCCTAAAACAGACAAGCCTTTTCGCTTGGCAAAAAAGTAGCTAAGGAGCAGAGACACCAGCGCTCGCGCTGCCACAATTTGTAGCACTGGAATACCATCCTCGAATGCCAGCTTTACACAAACAGCCATCAACGAGAACCCCAAAGCGCTCAGAAGCATATAGCGCAATCCGATAGAAAAATTCATATGCATCTAGCTCTCTCAATTTTGAAATGCATCTATACTTTCTGTTGAACAATATGAGGAACAAAAAATGTTCAGCTGGAAACAACTTAATATAAAAAACAAGCTCATACTTATCATGAGCTCAGCGCTTATTATTTCGATGGCAATATCTATGCTCATCACTAACTATTTGGTGAGCTCTAGTACTACAAAGCGCGTCGGAGAAACTGAAATCCCCGCCATATTATCTAGTTTATCGAACGAGCTTGAGCTTCAAATTGCCCTGCCGCTGAATACAGCAAAAAATATGGCCAGTAATGCCTATATTAATGACTGGATAAAACAAGGCGAAAGCGCTGATGGCCAACCTGATCTGGCAAACTATTTAGCGCAAATCCAAGCCAGCACAGGCGCTAAATTTAGCTTCTTAGTCTCAGCGGAATCTGAAAACTATTACACTGGCGGAGGTATTCTACGATCCGTTAGTCGCGCAAACGATGGCTGGCTTTATAGCTTCCTAGACTCTCCAAACACTTTCAGCCTAGATTTAGACCAAGATACTACCACAGGAATCTTCACCCTGTTCGTCAACTATCGTGTTCAGTCTGGCAAGGCGGTGACGGGCGTCGGTATTACTGTTGAGGAATTATCGAAGCTGATTCAAAACTATTCAATCGGCGAAAATGGGTTTGTATATTTAGTCGATGGAGAGGGCCAAGTTCGTGTTCATCCTGAGACATCGCTTGCCGGTAGTGCGAACCTAAGCACGCAAGAAAAGACAAAGAACTTCTCAGAATCTCTCCTAAACAAGGAAGGGCGAATCATCCTTGAAACCGGTTCTGATACGATTCTCGCTTCACGTTATATTCCGAGTTTAGACTGGTACATTATTGCCGAAATCCCAAGCAGTGAAGTGTATGCAGCCATCAGTAACACAACCAACGCTATGATCATTTTGAATGTAATTCTGATCGCGATCATCGTCGCGATCAGAATTACATTCAAAATGATCATAGCGTT
>NZ_LWFI01000333.1:0-1104 GCF_001635735.1 Oleiphilus sp. HI0067 | reverse complement strand
ATTTTCGAGAATGACAATGGTAAAGCGGGTGATCGCGTTGCTATGTCAAAGGGTGTTGGCGTATATACAAGCATCAACAAACGTTTGATTAAAGTGCGTTTGCCTCAACCTGTAGAACCAGATCAGACCTCTTTCATTGTTCGTTTTGATGAAGACGAGAAGTACGGTGGTACAAATCTCATTGAAGAACGCTTTGAGTTAAGTCAGTAATGTTATAGAGGGCGCTCGATCATATCGGCGCCTTTTTCGTATATGCAGCACCCTTTCTTGTTCAACATTTTTTGTAGCCTCAGGTTTAGCATGTTTGCTTTTCTTGTGTTCGCTATGCTGTTGTCTAGTGCGAAGGCTACAGAGTTAGAACTTGATGATGAAGACTTGCTAGTAGTACAACTCAGTGTAGGGCCTTACACTGATGACGAACCTATCTTTATTTACCGCTCCCCAGAACAAACCTTGTTACCAGTCGATACGATCGCATCATTACTAGAAATTGCTATTGAATCGGACATCGATGAATTATTAGTATCCGGTTGGGTGGGGGATGAGAGCAATACTTTTGAACTGGATCTGACTAAACAAGAATATTATTCCAAAGGCGTTGCTCAGCCTTGGCCGCAAACGATTCGCTATGCGGAAGACGGCTTTGATGTTTATCTCGACCAACAGATCTTGCAAGATCTTTTCGGATTCAATTTTGATATTGATGTGTCTCAACTTCAGTTACGTGTTGATGCTTCAAAAGATATCCCATTAATTGCCAAGCTCGAGCGCAAAAAACGCCAAGAAGAAATAGAACGTCCCGAGCTGGAAACGCTTCCTGAGACTTATATCCCAAACACTTATGAGTGGTGGAATATGCCGCACTTCGATATCTCTATCGGTGCTGACGTTGAGAAAAATCGAGGTGCGAGCGATTTTCGACATGATCTCGTTGTTCAAGGTCGGGCCGATGTGGCAAAGCATTCGCTTCAAGCAAGCTTGATCTCTAATAATAGTGATACAGATATACGCTTAACGTTTTCGCGCGCCTCTGAAGGGCCGGACAAAACGATCGCTCTAGGTATGGATCGTTATGAGGTTGGGGATGTGACCGGGTTGAGTGAT
>NZ_LWFI01000332.1:0-530 GCF_001635735.1 Oleiphilus sp. HI0067 | reverse complement strand
TGAATTAAGTCAAAAACGTGATGCCTTAATATTAACAGAGAAAATGGCAAGTTTAGGTCAGATGTCGGCTGGCATTGCTCACGAAATCAATAATCCCGTTGGTTTTATGATGAGTAATTTATGCACACTGAAGGAATATATCTTTTTCCTTGATCAGCTCACGAAGCAACTCCTTGATTTGATGGGATCGTTATCCAAGTCAGAAAAGCTAAATCATGAAGAAATTCTTGTCTCAATTGAGAAAACCTTGAAGATTGAGGATCTAGATTTCGTGCTAAGCGATGCAAATAGCTTAGTCGACGAAAGCATTACTGGCGGTACGCGAATAAAAGAGATCACTAATAGTATGAAGGGCTATGTTCGAGAGACGACAGAAGAGTCAGTGGTTCTTGTGAACGACTTGATTGAGCAAACGCTGAACATTGTTTGGAATCAAATAAAATATAGCTGCACGCTTGAAAAACAATTGAATCACTGTGATCAAGTTAAGCTATCCCCTAGCGCTTTTAATCAAGTACTATTAAATATAA
>NZ_LWFI01000331.1:0-432 GCF_001635735.1 Oleiphilus sp. HI0067 | reverse complement strand
GATCAGAAATGTCGGGCGTAAAATTAGCGACGGAATCCCACTCGACACTTAGTTTGGCGTATGCGAGGTATGGATTCTCATGAACGAGAGCATTTCCCTCGAAACCTTCTGCGAGTTTAGGCGATAAAATGACAGCGCCTGCTGAGGTCGTCGCCAAATGCTTTACATAGGCAGGATTTGCAATGAAGCTCAACTTAGCCTGATCCGCATCCTGAATAGTCGCTAAGCCATTAATGGCTAATGACTCGTCACCTTGAACAGAGCCACCAACTTTTTCAGCAAGCTGGATAAGAGTAAAAGTCTTTTGAAGCATATATAATCGTCAGAACTCTATTTTAATGCATCAAGCATATCGATGATTTTTTGTGTGTAATCAAGTTTTGGATCGGCATACAAAGCCGCTTCTCTTGGCATAATGACATCCAGCTTTTC
>NZ_LWFI01000330.1:0-1188 GCF_001635735.1 Oleiphilus sp. HI0067 | reverse complement strand
TCTATCAAGTTCATGATCAAAGTGGGCAGGCGATTTTTGTCTCAAGTAACGGTGAGTATTTTTTTACAGGCGAGTTGTACAGCACAATTGGTGGTCGACTTGAGAATATTAGTGAAAAAGAGCGTCAGGCAAAGCGTGGTGAGTTGTTGAAATCGATCGAAGCTTCGGAGCTGATCACTTACAAGGCTAAAGGTGAGGAAAAGGCCCAAATTAAAGTCTTTACTGATATTGATTGTGGTTACTGTCGAAAGCTGCATCGGGAAATACCTAAAATGAATGAGTTGGGTATAACGGTGAGCTATATGAGCTTCCCTCGCGCCGGTGTTAACAGTGCGTCTTATGATAAATTAACGTCCGTATGGTGTGCCGACGATTCGCTTGAGGCAATGAATGAGGCAAAAGAGGGTCGTCTAGATTCAAAAGTTAATCGAAGTACTGGTCGTCTAAATGATGTGGCTAGTTGTAAAAATCCTGTCGCTAAGCAGTATCGGTTAGGGCAGCAATTTGGTGTGACTGGAACGCCCGCTATTGTTTTAGAGGGTGGCACCTTAATTCCTGGCTATATGCCTGCTGAGCAATTTGCCGAACGTTTAGGTATTTAATTACGCATTAGGCCGGGACTGTTTGTCTCGGCTTAGTTTCTAACCATGTCAAACTCTCGCTAAAAAGCGCGTTTTAAATCATTGATTCCATTCTTTTTGTCCCTTCTACCCGTTATACTATGCGCCCGTTTTAAGGGCTAGTTTTTTAGCTTTCAGTTGATTTAAGAGGTACGTGTTTTGAAAACACTCAAATTGGGCATATGCGGTCTTGGTACTGTAGCGAGTGGCGTGGTTAATGTTTTAAATCGAAATCGTGAAGAGATTTCAGCACGCACGGGTTGCTCGATTGAAATTATTCAGATTGCTTCGCGCACGAAGAAAGACAATTGTGATTTGACAGGTATCGACTTTACAACGGATTTGAACGCTGTTGTAACAAACCCCGAAGTAGATGTTGTGCTTGAGTTGATTGGCGGCTACAGCCCTGCAAAAGAGTTAGTAGAGACGGCTCTTCAGGCAGGTAAGCACGTTGTAACGGCTAACAAGGCTTTGATTGCAGAGCACGGCAATGAACTATTTGCTTTGGCTAATTCTGCGGGAGTTAGTCTTTGTTACGAAGCGAGCGTTGCAGGTGGTATCCCGATTA
>NZ_LWFI01000329.1:0-578 GCF_001635735.1 Oleiphilus sp. HI0067 | reverse complement strand
ATAAATCCAAGTACTCAACCGCTGCTGCGCCGATCGCATCTGCGTCGCCCTGTGTTGCACCAATTACATATTCAGTCGCTTCAGTTAAGCGATCTAAAGCTGCAGAAAGTTGATCAAGCTTGCCAGCCAACGCAGGATTGCCTGATTCAGCAGCAATGAACTCTTTTACTTCGCTAGCAAATAGCTCATATAGTTTGCCACCATTAGCAACAACTTTACGCCCCATCAAGTCCATTGCTTGAACGCCATTAGTACCTTCATATATTTGCGTGATACGCGTGTCACGAACTAGTTGCTCTTGACCCCACTCACGAATAAAGCCATGACCACCAAATACTTGCTGACCAGCAACACAAGAATCTAATGCGCGGTCTGTCATGTATGCTTTAGCGATTGGCGTGAGAAGTGCAATCATTGCATTTGCATGCTTAATCTGATCGGCATCATCAGAGAACTTAGCAATGTCGAGGTAACTTGCAACGTAGGTAGAGAAAGCACGCGAGCCTTCTGTGTAAGCCTTCATAGTAAGAAGCATACGACGAACGTCAGCGTGAACGATAATCGGGTCAGCTTGCTTT
>NZ_LWFI01000328.1:0-662 GCF_001635735.1 Oleiphilus sp. HI0067 | reverse complement strand
AATACTCCATTGGAAATTGGTATTTTCTCGTTAGTATTTAAGCTCTGCCGTGTTTGATAGACCAGATGCGGGAGAGCGAGCTGTTCTCGTCCACTTAGACTTTCCAAATGAAAATGACCGTGAAGATGCGCAGGAGTTTCGTGAACTTGTGCGTTCGGCAGGTGTTGAGCCTGTTGGGATCGTTACCGGTAGTCGATCGCAACCCAGTGCGCGTTTTTTTGTAGGTTCCGGAAAGTTAGAAGAAATAATTACGGAAAAAGCAGTAACCGACGCTGATGTGGTGTTGTTCAATCACGCTCTCTCGCCTAGTCAGCAGCGTAACCTTGAGGGCTCCCTTGAGTGCAGAGTGATCGATCGGACTGGTGTGATCCTTGATATCTTTGCGCAGCGTGCTCGTACTCACGAAGGCAAGTTGCAGGTAGAGCTTGCGCAGTTAGAGTATATATCAACGCGTTTGATTCGTGGCTGGACTCACTTAGAGCGTCAAAAGGGTGGGATCGGTTTACGTGGTCCGGGTGAAACGCAGCTTGAAACTGATCGGCGTCTCCTACGTGGACGTATTAAAGCATTAACGGGGCGTCTTGAAAAAGTACGCAAACAGCGAGACCAGGGTCGCAGATCTCGTACTCGAGCTGAAATTCCCACGATTTCTTTGGTGGGCT
>NZ_LWFI01000327.1:0-1380 GCF_001635735.1 Oleiphilus sp. HI0067 | reverse complement strand
GGTACCATTGTCTGATGTTGATGGGCTGATATTTACTCCCTCCCCGGACAGCAGCGCAGATGTAATTCTTGGTACTGCTTTGACAATTAGTGAAGGCACTACAACTGAGGTATTTACGGGAGAAGTTTCGGTTGAAATCAATGCAGTGGCGGATGATGTTTTGCTTGATACTGAAATTACTCGCTTATTTGAGGACTACACTATTCCGCTTCAAATGGATATTGGTTTGCTTGATACAGATGGATCAGAGACCTTTACCCTAGTCAGCGTCAGCGATATTCCGGGTGGTGCTACCCTTACAGCGGATACTAATAGTTGGTCGGATGTGAATACTTTTATGATTACTCCCCCAATTCATAGTAGTAGTGATTTTACCCTCAGTGTTAGCGTTCATTCACAAGATACTGATCCTGACACCGGAGTTATTTCTTCAAAAGTAACGGATTCGACACTGACGGTGTACGTCGACCCAGAAGCAGATGTGCCGACGCTTACATTGCTTTCCGGAGAGATAAATGATGACAATGAGATTCCTTTACAGATCGATGTTGCTCTCGCCGATAATGACGGTTCAGAGCAGGTTAGCGAGGTAATTCTGTCTAATATTCCACAGAGTTCATCTTTGTCAGCAGNGCATGATTTAGGAGATGGTCGCTGGTCGCTTACTGTTGATCAACTCGTTGATCTAAGATTCATTCCTGATGGAATTTTAGCTGATCCGATATCAATCACCGTGACAGCTTATATTAAGGATACTGATCCAGATACCTATTTGATTTCTGAGCTGTCTCACTCAGGCGAATTGATTGTTTCGATGTTGGACGATTCTGGAATTGATGATCCAATTGTAATTGATGGTCCTAACCCGGTTGACCCAGTCGATCCGACTGATCCAATCGATCCATCGAACCCTAGTGCTGACGGTGATCCACTGACGGGGGCTGTCACTGTAGCAGAAGACGCAGTTTTTGATCTTGAATTGGGTCCATTAACTCCCATTGATGTTAATGAAACAATGAGCAGTGTCACGATCGGTGGTGTGCCAACTGGAGCGATTTTGTCAGCGGGTACGAATAACGGTGATGGCACCTGGACAGTGGATCCCGCTGATCTTGACGGTTTGAGCCTTACGCCAGTCGAACATTCCAGCGATGACTTTACATTAACGACTGCAGTAACGTTCACAGAGGGCGATGTTAGTGAAGTTTATAATGGTTCGGTAGAAGTTACTTTGGAAGCAGTCGCTGATGCGCCTGCGGTGAGTGCGAGTGATGTAAATGGTGATGAGAATAGTGCTATTGCCTTGGATATCACTGGTAGCCTAGCAGATAACGACGGTTCTGAGTCAGTTACTGGTTACACTATCAGCGATGTGCCGTT
>NZ_LWFI01000326.1:0-1511 GCF_001635735.1 Oleiphilus sp. HI0067 | reverse complement strand
TAAAACCCTTTTTGTTGCTAGTTTCGTTACCTTGATTGCATGTGCCGAACAAGCACAAGAGCAAGCAGTTGTAGAAACGAAAGCAGAAACAATTACTCTTAAGCTTGCTGAAACTTGGGGACCGAATTTCCCTATTTTTGGCGATGCTACAAAAAACCTCGCGACACTAGTCGACAAGATGTCCGACGGACGCCTTCAGATTACGATAGATTCTTCCAACAAACATAAAGCGCCTTTTGGTGTTTTTGATATGGTGAAGTCAGGCCNGTATGACCTTGGGCATTCGGCTTCTTATTATTGGAAGGGGAAAATCCCTGCAACGATGTATTTCACGACCATGCCATTTGGAATGTTGGCGCAAGAACAGTATGCCTGGTTCTATTACGGTGGTGGTATGGAGTTGATGGATGAACTGTACTCTCAGCACAACTTAATGTCTTTCCCAGGCGGTAACACGTCTAACCAAATGGGCGGTTGGTTCCAGAAGGAAATCAAAACGCTAGATGACCTTCAAGGTCTTAAAATGCGTATCCCAGGTTTTGCTGGTGAAGTGCTTGCAAAGCTCGGTGCGAAACCGACGAATATCCCACCGGGAGAGCTCTATACAGCACTTGAACGAGGCACTATTGATGCGCTTGAGTGGGTAGGTCCATCTCTCGATTTGCGCATGGGCTTCCATAAAATCGCACCTTACTATTATACCGGTTGGCATGAGCCTGGTGCTGAATTGCAGTTCTTAGTGAATCGTAAAACTTTTGAAGGTTTGCCGGCAGACCTGCAAGAAATATTGCGTATCGCCATGCGTACAGCAGCCTATGACATGTATATCCAGTCTACGCACGAAAGTGGTAAGAATTGGGCGACGATGCAGGAAGAGTATCCAAACATTCTAGTAAAAACTTTCCCTGAAGAAGTGATGTCAGCCATTATTCAGGCAAACGATGAGCTTCTTAAAGAGAATGCAGCAGCAGATCCGTTTGCCGCGAAAGTTCTTGCTTCCCAGCAAGAATATATGGCGAAAGTACGAGATTGGACCTTGATTTCAGACAAGGCGTATCTTGAAAGTACAAAATAAGTAAGAAGTGAGTATAAGGAGCCCGAACCTTGGTTCGGGCTTTTTTCTATATGATTGAACGATTAGATTGGTTTTGCCGTAAGGCAACTTCGCTATGTGGCTTTGTGGCCTGCATCTTGATGTTGTTCATGCTATTAAACGTCTTTTACGACGTGGTGATGCGTTATGTTTTTAATGATGTCTCTATAGGCATGCAAGAGCTCGAGTGGCATCTATTTGCGGCTGTATTTTTGTTAGGAACCCCCTACGCCATGCAGCGCGATGGTCATGTTCGTGTTGATATATTTTACGAAGGCTGGAGTGATCAGCGTAAGGCTATTGTGAATTTAGTGGGTGCGTTGACTTTCATTTTCCCTTTTGTCGCACTTGTTACCTATTACGGAGCGAGTTTTGCGCATGATGCCTATTCAATTGGTGAGGGAAGTGGTGACCCTGG
>NZ_LWFI01000325.1:0-1393 GCF_001635735.1 Oleiphilus sp. HI0067 | reverse complement strand
ACCATCGCTTCTCAAACGCGGTGTACCATCATTGACAGGGAAAGATAGCTCCCAGTCCATACTACCGGAGTCATCAATCGCGAACATTAGGTTATGTTTCACAGACGAGCCTAACCATAATGGCTGGTCTGCTAACTGACCTGGAGCAGAATAAGCAATAGTAGGTGCGGTCAGATATGTGACCAGCGCACACCAACGAAGTTTGCGTTCGAATGTTTTCATAGCACGCCCCCCTGCAAGGTCGCTAGAGCTTGATGCTTCTGTCGTATGTCTATTGATCAAGCTCATAGTTTTTTACCGTAGTATGTTTCAATAATGCGTTGTGAATTCGCGGTACCACCTGTACTACGCGCGACAATTCTAAACGTTGTGATTAAAGGGTTACCGGTGCCTGAACCATAACCACCACCGGTTTCACCAAAGTCACCCTGACCGGTGTTTAGACCATCATCTTCGACTGAACCCGCAAGCTCTATAAAGTAACGTGGTTGCACTGTTTGCCCTGCCACGGCACCCGCTGCCTGGGTGGCGGTATTGTTTACGTCATCAACCCAAATGCTGGCATCAAATGGGTCTGGCGCATTACCATTGGTATAAAACGGGCCAGTTGAATTGAAACCCGTTGTCGAAATAAACGCTTCAATAGCTTGCTCTGCAGCGCGAACGGCTGTTTCTGAACCTTGCAGTGCAACGTTGCCGTCTTGAATCGCTGCAGACATCTTCCCTTGCATAATGGTGTCGTTCATTGAGCTCACACCCAATACCGTCAAGATCAACAAGAAGATAAGCGAGATAAATAAGGCAGCGCCTTTCTGCTTTTTAGGGTTTAGATTCTGCATAGTAGATACGTGTGTCATATTCGCTCCCTATTTCAAACGATTGCGAATGGTATTCGTAGTTTCATACGGCACATAAAAGCGTAAGTCCGCAGCCGTCGTAGCCGTGCCATTGAAGTTATAGGTTTGGTTTTCCGCAACTGTGCGATCTTCAGACGCGGTAAGAATGCGTGTGCGTACTGCTACAACATTCAAAAAGTCATCGACGTCATCGGCAGCCACATAGCGATTCGCTGTTCCATCATCATTAGTATCTTCACCGTAAAGCACCTGCATATCTTCCACGCCTTCGGCGATCTCTTGAGTCGAAAACGAGGAAGTCTCGCCAGAGCGGTTAATCTGCGTCATGAACAGTGCGCGACCACCATCGGCCGTATTGCCGACGTGGTATGCAGTAATAGTAGGTAGGTACAAGTAACTACCGTCAGGATCATAAATATCATCAGCAAAGTTGGCGCTATTGTTATGCGATGTCCCATGATTAAGCACGTTCGTTGCTGTTGGGTCACTCGTTATAGAGAATAGCTCAGCACGCGCACAACTCGATACGATCACTA
>NZ_LWFI01000324.1:0-782 GCF_001635735.1 Oleiphilus sp. HI0067 | reverse complement strand
CGTAATAGAGCTTGCGCTTGTTATCGACAGCTCAGGAAGTATCGGCTCAACCAATTACAACGCACAACTAGATGCCTATAAAAACATTTTCCAAGATGACTTTTTTACGAACGTTGTTACATCAAATGACGAATTGTATGTAAGTGCTTGGCGCTTCTCATCTGGTGTAACCGAAGCAATTTCATGGACGCATTTGACAAATGATACAGAAGCCGCTGCGTTTGGTGGATTATTCGACGGAGGCGTGACAACCGGTCTTAGCTATACATCAGGCACGACTAATACTGCCCAAGCTATTACTGATGCCGCAAACAGCATTACATCAAACTCAATTGATGGTGACAGTTTAATCATCGATATCTCTACAGACGGTTTCCCTAATGTATGTGGTAATGCTTGTGGGGGCGAGAGTGCATATGACGCAGCAATTAGTGCAGCAACAACAGCGAATTCAAACGGTATTACTGTTAACGCCATTGGTGTAGGGGATGCATTGACCAACGCGAGTGGACAAAACTTTTTAACAAGCTTAACCACTGCTGGCGGAGGTTTTTTTGTTACTGCGAACAACTTCAGCACTGACTTTGAAGCTGCATTGAGAACAAAACTGTTCAGAGAAATCAACGATGTTGAAGTATCTGAGCCGGGCACTTTAGCTTTGTTTGCTATCGGGCTAGCAGGATTAGCGGCAACACGTCGTAAAAAAGCGTAATTACGCCAAGCTCCTGACCATCAGTGTCAGGAGCTTATCTCCTCCACAAAATTAAGAACTTAGGTTGATC
>NZ_LWFI01000323.1:0-650 GCF_001635735.1 Oleiphilus sp. HI0067 | reverse complement strand
CGCTCTGAAATCTCGACTATATCACTACGGCGCTTGGTAATTTTGCTAGGCTAATCATCACAATTAAAACGATAACCATAGGCTTAAGGAACTGATATGTCGCCTAATCAGGTCGTATCGAACGAGCATATGGATACCTTGAAGTCGCCATACACATGTATCAAATGTGGCGAAGGTTCTATGATACCAGCCGTTCAAGAAGGTGAGCCGGAGTACACCGAAAACTATCTATGCGTGAAGTGCCATTTCCATGACACGATTCCCGCGCATGGGATACTCATTAGTCAAGCAGCAACGAGTGTCATAGGACTGTTGCTATGCTTCTTTCTATTTTATGACTATGTATTCGCCTCAACGCCAGATTCTGCTAACACTGTCGAACATAGCGCCTTAGGTTTAGTCGTTGGAGCGTTTTGTATTGGCTTTATTTTTGTTCTTTTTAAAGCATGGAAAGGACATTTGCTAAGACAAAGCTACTTGACTCGTTAGCAACCAACCAAGAAGTGACCCTACTAACACCAATGCTAAAACAGGCTTCGTGATAGCAAGCAGCTTGTTACGTACTCGACGCCTAGCTCTTAACTGTGGCAAATCTTTTAGTAATGAACTTGGCTCGTTCAATGGATAATGTATAAAGACCGCACCGTCTA
>NZ_LWFI01000322.1:0-628 GCF_001635735.1 Oleiphilus sp. HI0067 | reverse complement strand
TCATGAAAGAGGTTGACCGTTCTGATTTGTCCTACATCAATATAGCTGTCACTGGGGCGGAGATCCAAACGGCTTTGCAAGACAGTGGTCGTCTATTTGAATTGCATCATCGAAGCGCTGAAGTGTTGAATCTGATTCAAGACGTGGTTCGTTATTATGGCTTCAACTTGGTGGACGAAGACGAGGCGGATTTTGTTCTCGATATCCAGCAAGCATTGCCGGACGGCGGAGCATGTGTTCATGGCATGGAATCCTTTCGCGACAACTTTACCTACTCTACTTCAGTGCTAACGTTGGGGATTGTTCCAGCGAAAGGTGCGCATTGTATTGTGATTACAGCCGGACTCTACACAGAGTATGTCGACGATAGTACCGCGATCGGTGAATTTATCTCGAATACCGGCTGGGTGAGAATTTACGCCGGTGTTGGTGAAATTGATAATTATCGCAAGACGGTGACTAAGCGTGACGAAATTCGGGCGCTTGAAGCCTCAGCAGCCGGACTTTTAAATCTGTTGATTGAAGAAGGCGCCTTCAAATAATAGGTCTTGGCTTGTGTTATGCCTTAAATGCAAAGCAACCTAGCGCGCTAGGTACTATATAAAGCGATATCTTCTTATCACTAAGT
>NZ_LWFI01000321.1:0-1298 GCF_001635735.1 Oleiphilus sp. HI0067 | reverse complement strand
GCAGGCAATGATGTGGTTTTCCTTAATTAGAAATGCGTCGGATAAGCCGACGCGATGATTAGTGCAACCGCCAACGGCTACTGCGTGTTTCTGCGCAATACGTAGTCCAGGAAGCGTTTTTCGTGTATCAAGAATCTTTACGTCGGTATGCTTTACCAGTTGATGATAGTTGTTTGCGAGTGTAGCGGTCGCAGACATAGTTTGGACGAAATTTAAGGCGCATCGCTCTGCTGTCAAAATTGAGCGAGCATTTCCTTCTAGACTCAGAAAAGTTTGATTTGCCTCGAGTGAGTCTCCCTCTGAATAATGCCAAGTCACCTTTAGTGATGAGTCTACGGCTTCAAATACAGCATTAGCCCAATCTATGCCGCACAAAATGGCGGTCTCTCTAGTTATGACGGTGGCTGTTGCGCGTTGGTTTTCTGGAATGAGCATGGCGGTTATGTCGCCTGAGCCAATATCTTCACTTAATGCTAGCGAAACATTCGATTTAATGGCCTCAGCTATGGTGCTTTGCTCAATCATATGGGGTGCTCTCACATTGGTTGGACGCCGCATTATAAGGACTCTTGAAAAATAATCTATCTGTAGGATGAGTGTGCCGGAGTTATTTAAATTCTCTATCTATGTGAACTAATTCGCTTTGCAACATATTGTCACAGGCGATTATAAAATGACGCTATATACTTATATTGTGCGTTGATAAATTGACGCTCCAGCATCTTCATTTTGTTTAAATTATCGGAACAGTTTTATGGCGAGCGCTAAAGTAGTTGGTATTCATGGAGTTAAGGCCCCTCGAGGAGCGGCCGGTGTTCCATTGCCAAAAGAGCTTGTGAAAATTAGGGATATTGGCAAGGAGCAAATTCGTGCTGCCTTGATTGAGCTGTTTAATAACGCGGATGATGCTTTGTTTGCTATGGCTGACAAGGCTGAAAGTAATAATGATCAATCGTTGTATTTTGAGGCGATGCGGGAGCTTCGTCTCCAGAAAAAACAAATTGTACTATCAACGCTAAGTGCCGCGGTTAAGTCTTTTCAGCATCCATCTAAAAAGGAAGCTGACCCGAAAGTTAGCGAAGATGCTCCATCCATCGATTCGCTCAGTTTAGTGGATGATGAAAGTTTAGAGTTCGATGTAGCGATCGAAGGAATGGTGCAGCGAGTCCGGTCTGGTTCGTCTGAAGACCTTTCAGCATTAAAAGCGCGTATGAAAGTGCTGTGGAACACGAGCGAATGTGAAGATCGAAATATACCGCTCGCGCCAGAAGCTTTGTGTGAAGGTTTTGTGGATGCGT
>NZ_LWFI01000320.1:0-1086 GCF_001635735.1 Oleiphilus sp. HI0067 | reverse complement strand
CGAATAGAACAACCCATAGCACCTAGAAGTTGACGCGATAAGTACAAACCTAAAACCTAAGCCTTCATGAGAACGACTCAATGACGAGTCAGCCTGCCAAAACTTCTCATAAGGCTCATGAGCAAGTAACAGCTCAGAGCCGTAATTGGTTATCGAACAAACAAAACTCTTCCGCTGATCGAAGTTGTAATTAACCTCTATGGATAAGCCATCACCAAACTTACGCGCATTATCAAAAACCTCACGTAACACGTCGTACAAGACCTGCATATCTATATAAACCTGACCTTCGAGCTCTTTGGGAACAGATTCCTTAATCCCGACACCAAGCTCATCAAACATAAGGTGCGCTTGAACCCCCACCTCTCGTACAACAGCTTCGCACGAGTAAGCTTGGCAACTAACACCGTGTTCAAAACCATCTACGCGCTCAACATCTAACAACTGCTTGGACAGTGCATCGAGTCTTTGCCCCGCTTCAAGCACGCGCTTAGACAAATCACGTGATTCATCAGCATTGCTAACACCAGACACCAATCGTTTTGCGAATCCAATAACCGCAGTAATAGGCGTTCGTATTTCGTGATTCATCGTCCCGATAAACTCATCCTTTACACCTTGGAGACGCCGCGACTCACGCAGTAAATCTTGAAGCTCTTGCTGCTGAGCATCTATGCTTGTTAGAAGACCATTGTAATGCCCCGCTAACAAACCAACTTCGGTGGATTCATTTTCAGGCAATCGCTTCGTTAGTTCTCCGCTTTCATGGTTGTGGCTGATTGACTCGATCATGTCCGACAGATCATTACGCTCTCCGTGCTCGTAAATATTGAGCCTAAGCTTTTCGGCCTCCTTACTAATTCTGAGAGGCCAAAAGCGGTTAATTAATCGCATCACTGCATACGTTAAACCAAAACCCCAAACCACAGCGATTGCCAAGCCAACAAGCTGAGGCAGCAACGAAAACTCAGAAACAAACAGAACAGGAAGCAACACTCTCACCATACCGCCACCTAAATGAACGGGCACAGCATCAACTGCATCATCAACTTCGAAGTATTCAAGTAATGATGAAGAACCTTTCAT
>NZ_LWFI01000319.1:0-702 GCF_001635735.1 Oleiphilus sp. HI0067 | reverse complement strand
GAGCTCGGCACAATGCCAGTTTGGGACGACACCACTCTCACCGCGCTTTTCGAGCAAGACACCGACATGGAACAAGCCTTAAGCATCGCTAAAGAAGTGTTTCATCATTATCTACCCGATACAGACTTTCCGTCGTTACAAGTCGACATTCTCGAAAATGAAGACTGGACAAGAAAATGGATAGAAAATTTTAAGCCCATATCTTGTGGCAAACGTTTGTGGATATGCCCTAGCTGGTGCGAGCCACCTGAGCCCGACGCAGTAAATCTGATGCTAGACCCGGGTTTAGCATTTGGAACAGGCACGCATCCAACAACATTCTTATGTCTCGAATGGTTAGATGCACAAGATTTAAAAGGCCAAACTGTGATCGATTATGGGTGTGGCTCTGGGATTCTCGGTATCGCAGCGCTACTTCTCGGCGCTTCACGTGTAATTGCTGTCGACAACGATCCTCAAGCACTTATTGCGACGAAAGATAACGCGGAGCGAAATCAATTATCTGCTGACGCTATAGAATGCTACCTACCGGATGATTGTCCAGACATTCATGCAGACGTATTAGTAGCCAATATTCTTGCACAACCACTTTACAGCCTCAGAGAGCATCTTTCGGGACTATGTAAAGCAAATGCGAGCATTGCGCTTTCTGGCATCCTCAGAGAGCACGCCGAAGATTTATCGCAACATTATGGCACTCAC
>NZ_LWFI01000318.1:0-697 GCF_001635735.1 Oleiphilus sp. HI0067 | reverse complement strand
GCGCAAATTTTGAACGATGAAATATTTGTCAGAAACGGACAGTTCTCAAAAAAGGCGGGGATTAGCTTTACGTAATTGAAAAAACTCGGAAGCGTTTCGCATCCGAGTATGGGTGTTCTTTATGGTGAGACGTATGCATCAAGAAATGCATCGAAGGGTACGTTATCAGCTTGCTTAATGTTTTGAGCATCTTGATGACTTTGCTTCGCAGTCGATTCAAGTTCGGATAACTTTTGCTCATTGATGCTGGATGCTAATAGTTGAGATTTATGCTCAGATGATAAGGCGGTGCAGAGCTCAAGCCACGAAGCAGACTTTGACTGCATATCTGCAAGAACCTTAGCAGAAGGGCATAAGGCACTGTCCTTCACTTTAGCTTGCTGTGCCTTTATAGCGGACTTAAGCGCTGCAGCGTCTTGTTTATTTAGCGCAGAAGACACCTGCTCAATGTTTGCTAGTAATGATGTTGCCCACTCTTTCAAGTCACGCGCTTGATCATTTTGGTTCAGTGAAAGGTTTGGCTTTCGACCTTCATTGGTCACTAAAGTGAAGTTCCGCTCAAGTTCTTCACACGCTTCTGCGCTCAAGAATGGAGAGTCTTGGAGTAGGCAAAACAGAAGAAAACCATCCATAAAAGTAACTTGCTGTTTGTCGATACCTAAAGGTAGGTAGGGGTTTAGATCAAGACAGCGAACTT
>NZ_LWFI01000317.1:0-1050 GCF_001635735.1 Oleiphilus sp. HI0067 | reverse complement strand
AAACAGCAATTATCTGACAAGCAATCTCACGCAAAATAAGCAAAACTAGCCCGTAAATTTGCTAAATTCGCTGCTATCTTGCAGGAATAGTTTGCGAAGTTGCACAGCGAGCACTAGAATTGGCGCATCATTAGCTTTGCTTAAAAAAGAGTGCTCTTCATGCCAACAATTCTTATTCTAAATGGCCCAAATTTAAATCTCCTAGGGAAGCGAGAACCTGAAATATATGGTTCAGAAACACTAGAAGATATTGTTTCCAGAACAAACGCTATTGCAGAACAACATCAAGCAACGATTGAGCACTTCCAAAGCAATGCAGAACACGAGCTAATTGATCGCATTCATGCAGTCAGAAATTCAGACGTAATTGCCATTGTGATCAATCCTGGTGCCTTTACACATACAAGCGTTGCTCTACGTGATGCTCTGTTAGCAAGCGACTTACCGTTTTATGAAGTACATATCTCAAACGTTCATGCACGTGAGAGTTTTCGGCACCATTCCTACTTTTCAGATAAAGCGATTGCCGTTATTTGCGGCTTAGGTACGCACGGTTACGATGCGGCAGTAGAAGCCGCTATTCGCGCATCGCAATAGCAAAGAATTCAAGAGAGTTTATTTATGGATATCCGTAAAATTAAAAAGTTAATCGAGTTAATTGAAGACTCAGATGTCGAGCAACTCGAAATCAAAGAAGGCGAAGAGTCCATCAAGATCACCCGCCGCAACCCAAATGCGCCTGCAGTCGTTGCAAGCCCTGCACCAGTCATTGCTGCGCCAGCTCCTGTAGCTGCAGCTCCAGCGGCACCAGCGAGCACCCCTGAAGAGACGCGAACAGCTCTTCCAAGCATTAACTCGCCAATGGTAGGAACCTTTTATAGAAGCCCTTCTCCTGAGGCGCCTCCATTTGTACAAGTAGGTCAGCAAGTTAAAACTGGCGATGTGCTGTGCATTGTTGAGGCAATGAAAATGATGAACCAAATAGAAGCCGATAGAGATGGAACTATATCAGAAGTATTAGTAGAGAATGGCGCTCCGGTAGAGTTTGAC
>NZ_LWFI01000316.1:0-1066 GCF_001635735.1 Oleiphilus sp. HI0067 | reverse complement strand
GAGGTCGAGGCTTGGAAGCATCATGTTGTCGGTCCAGGCGTCATGGATTGGTATATCTGGGATGCTGCACCAGCCATGTTCCCATCATCTCCAAAGTTTATGTTCCCTATGCTTGGTAAAATGGGCTTAGCAACGCAAGGCACTCCGATGACGCCTGCTGATCGATCTGCTTACGAGGGGGCTGACGACTTGGAATATGAGTTTAAAGCTCAAGAAATAAGCTATAGCAAGGCAGATATCGGCGTCCCTGTTGGTTACTGGCGTGCTGTTGGACATTCGCATAATGGATTCGTGACAGAAACCTTTGTCGATGCCTGTGCAGAAAAAGTCGGTAAAGATGAATTAGCATTTCGCTTGGACCTGCTTAAAAATCAGCCACGCTTGGCATCAGTTTTAAAGTTAGCTGCTGAAAAAGGTGGTTGGGTTGCCGAGAGACCTCAAGGCCGATATGTGGGCATTGCTGCGCATAAATCATTCGGGTCGTATGTTGCAGAGCTTGTTGAGCTTAGTGTTGAGTCAGGACAGATACGCGTTCATAAGGTCGTATGTGCTGTTGATTGTGGGCAAGTAGTTAATCCTGATATCGTTAAAATGCAAATGGAAAGTTGCATCGTTTTTGGCATTACAGCAGCTTTACATGGCGAGATTGAATTTGTTGACGGTGGAGCTGCGCAAAGCAATTTCCATGATTACCAAATGCTTCGCATGAATGAGTGCCCAGAAATAGATGTGCACATAGTCGACAGCGCTGAATCGCCAACGGGTGTGGGCGAACCTGGACTTCCTCCAATTGCGGCGGCGATGGGGTCAGCGATTTATAAGGCGACGGGCACACGCCATACTCGACTTCCATTTAAAATAAGCTGATATAAATGAATACTCAGCGTTATCAGGTTTTGCTCAAATTAAAAGAGTGTTTAGAGGCGGGGCGCCCAGCATTTCTAGTCACCGTGCTAGAAACATGGGGAGCTTCACCTCGACCTGCTGGAAGTATTTTGGTTTTTGATCCGTCAGCCAATAAAGTCTACGGCTCTGTCTCCGGAGGCTGTGTAGAAGAGGAACTTCT
>NZ_LWFI01000315.1:0-642 GCF_001635735.1 Oleiphilus sp. HI0067 | reverse complement strand
ATAGAGGGCCAACCGGTGAGAAAAGCTGTGACGATAAGTGCTGGAGACAGCAAACCATTAAAGGCGCTAAAGAAATGTAATAAGTAAGCGACAAAAACGAGCTTCTCTAACTTACCACTTGGTACATTCGCAACATTTGACACAGCATGTACCTCCTAGACGTTTGACTCTGGCGCATCGCTTTGCGCTTTTGTCTCTCGCAACTTCTCGCGATGATTTGAACGAGCAAGCGCCTGCATATCTTCAACGGCGTCCGTCTCGTCCATGATCTCTCGCCCTAGCAAAGTTTCAATGGCATCTTCTAAAGACACAACCCCTTCGTTCTGGCCAAACTCATCTGTCACCAAAAACAAATGTGCGCGCTTCTTAATGAACGTATCGAGGAGCTTTTGAACAGGTAAGCGATCGGACACACGGCTCAACGGTTTAATAACGGAAACAATACTCTCGCTACCCTTGCCTTGGCGTTCAGCTTCATATAGATCGGCACGAATCACCTGACCAATCACATCATCAACATGCTCGTCGTAAACAGGTATACGTGTAAATTGCCTTGTTTGCGGATCATCCAAAGCTTCTTGAATGGTGGTGACCGCAGGAAGCATATGCACAACACTGCGAGGCGTTAAAATTTCTTCCGTC
>NZ_LWFI01000314.1:0-893 GCF_001635735.1 Oleiphilus sp. HI0067 | reverse complement strand
AGAATTTGTGCATTTCGCATGTACCTCTGAAGACATCAACAATTTGTCGCATGCATTGATGCTTAAACAAGGTCTAGAAAGCAGTGTACTTCCAGAGATGCAAGCTGTTGTGACTAAGCTCAGCGAGCTAGCGCAAGATCTTGCAGAACAGCCGATGCTATCTCGCACGCATGGCCAAACCGCATCGCCGACTACAATGGGGAAGGAATTAGCCAATGTTGTTGCACGACTTAATCGTCAGCTAACTCAAATCAAAGAAGTAAAATTCCTTGGCAAGATTAACGGTGCCGTTGGTAACTACAACGCGCACTACTCTGCCTACCCGAACACTGATTGGCCAGCTCACGCGAAAAGCTTTGTTGAATCACTCGGCATTACGTTCAACCCTTACACCACGCAAATTGAACCGCACGACTACATCTCTGAATTGTTCGATGCTGTTGCGCGCTTCAACACAATCCTGATTGATTTAGATCGTGACATCTGGAGCTACATCTCACTTGGTTACTTCAAGCAAAAAACGGTAGCGGGCGAAGTAGGCTCTTCAACGATGCCGCATAAAGTAAATCCTATCGATTTCGAAAACTCAGAGGGTAACCTTGGCCTAGCGAACGCGGTATTAACGCACCTAGCTCAAAAACTTCCGATCTCTCGCTGGCAACGCGACCTAACCGACTCAACGGTATTGCGTAATCTAGGTGTAGGCTTAGCGCATGGTTTAATTGCTTACCAATCAACACTTAAAGGCCTTAACAAGCTTGAGATCAATCCAAACAAACTCGCGCAAGATCTCGACAATGCGTGGGAAGTGATGGCCGAACCGATCCAAACCGTGATGCGCCGTTACAGCATCGAACAAGCCTACGAGAAATTGAAAGAGCTAACGCGTGGTC
>NZ_LWFI01000313.1:0-929 GCF_001635735.1 Oleiphilus sp. HI0067 | reverse complement strand
TCGATTTTTCTGAAAGTTTTGTGAGTTGTTTTTTTGATCTATAGCCCTATTATATGACGTAGGATTTATGAATCATTTTCTGCCATAAAACTGGAGTTATTTCATGCAGGATAAACAGTTTCCTCAGTCAAAAGTAGCGACCGCTGAGCAAGATAAGTTAGCGCAAGTTATGGGTAACAGCCAAGCGGCTCTTGGCGCAGACGTGTCTTCTGTATTGAAGAATACTTACATGCTTTTGGGTTTAACTATTGCGTTCTCAGCATTAGTTGCATACCTATCAATGGACGCACCACGCCCTGGCATTATCGTTACTCTTGTTGGCTTCTACGGCCTATTCTTTTTAACTGCAAAGCTAAGCAACAGCGCTTGGGGCTTGGTAAGCACCTTTGCATTAACAGGTTTCATGGGTTACACGCTTGGCCCGATCATTGGAATGTTCGCTGGTGCCGGCGCAATGCCAATTGTTGCTAACGCACTTGGCTTAACAGCCTTCACATTCTTTGGCCTTTCTGCGTATGCACTGATTACGCGTAAAGATTTCAGCTTCTTAGCTGGCTTTTTAACAATCGGCTTCTTTGTATTGTTAGGCGCAATGCTAATTGGCTTTTTTACGAGTATGCCGGGCTTGCAGCTTATGATCTCAGCTGGCTTTGTTATTTTCTCTTCTGCTGCGATCCTCTTCCAGACAAGTGCGATTATCCACGGCGGTGAAAGAAACTACATATTGGCGACAATCAGCTTGTACGTTTCAATCTACAACTTGTTCCTGAGCTTGCTTCAATTGCTGACAGCTTTTGCTGGCGATGAATAGGTTCGAATAGATCATCAGCAAAAAGCCTCGCTTTCGCGGGGCTTTTTCATTTTTATCCTCAACAAACTACGACCACATCGCTACAATAGCTTCTATGAAACTAGCCATACTTATTACA